>CAYPTM010000059.1:0-10303 GCA_964413345.1 uncultured Elusimicrobiales bacterium | reverse complement strand
ATTTCTGAAGTCGCTTTTTCCAAAGCGCTGCCGCTTCTTATCAACAGGAAGACCGGAGAAGCGGACATGGTTGTTCCGGACAAGGCTTATTCCGAGCCCAAAATAACCGCCGGCAAATCCGGGAAATCCCCGGACGGAGAAACATATTCCGGCGGAGTGGAGTTCACCAATGGCGTATGGGAATGGAAAGGCGAGCGGCTCGAAGTGAGCCGGGAGAAGGATATGACGACGCTGCGTTTTTACGCTGCTTCTCGTAAATGACAGCGGGTGGATTGCATATATGTTCAAGGCCCCGCATATGCGGGGCCTTTTTAGTGTAAGGGAAGCCGGATGGAACGTTTTAAAGCAGGTAGTTGTTTTCCCGGCAGGCCATTTGCAGAGTTCTGAGTTCGTAAGTCTCAAAGCCGGAACTTATGAAGGGGTCCTGCTCCGCCAGTCTGCGGGCTTCGTCGGCGGACGATGCCCTTACGACCACCATGCCACCCTTGTAATCCAGAAAGGGCCCGCACAGCACAAGGCGTCCGTCCCCGTCCAGTTTTTTGAGATGGGCTACATGGGCTTCTATCAGCGCGGGAGTGAACTTGCTCCTGTCGCTGTGTGTCATCAGATACGCGTAAACGGTGAATTTTGCGTCTGTGTCCGCCATGATGTCTTCCTTCAGTCCGCGTTGTGCGGACTATTTATTCCCCGGTCCAGAGCGTGCCGTTCTTGTTGCAGAGCTTGCGCCTTACCGTGCCGCCGGTGCCGAACGCGCCGGGCGAAACTTCCGGTAGTATGGTCTGGTCGCCAGCGCGGTATTTGCGCAGGTAATCGAGCAGATAATCGTTGGAGTCCATCGGGTTGACCTTTGCCGTGGGTACGAAGTAGGTGGTGCCGCTTTTTTCCGTGATTATCTGCATCTTGTTGAACTTTATAAGGGTTTCGTCGGAACACTGCGTTGCCTTTAGCAGCCAGCTGTGTTCCGCCTCTGAAAACTCCGCGTATCCGGCCTTTCGCAGTTCCTCCGCCTTGTTTGCTCCGCCAGCGGCTGGCGGCTTCCCCTGCCCGCCGGGAGCGGCTGCCTTAGCCTGTTTCGCCGGTCCCGTGAACTTTGCGGGAGCCGCTTTTTTCTCTTCACCGGGGTCTTTTTCGGGGCGCAGGGCGCACCATGCCCTGCCGGAAGGAGCTTTTGCTCTGGTGTTGACCACCACAGTCCCCCAGGCGGGAGAGCGGTTGTCCGAGAAGTATAGCCACCCCCCCTTGCCGGTGACGGCTTCGCAGGGATTTATGTAAGTGTCGTTGTCCACGCTCGCGGTTTTTGAACTGGCTTTGACTCCTGCCGCCACTTCTGGTATGGCGGATAGATAGCCGGTTGTCAGTGCGGAGAGAGCGGCGGGATATGCGCCGTTGTCAATCCTGTAAATTTCCAGCGCGGCCTTAATCGCGGCCAGTCCCTTCCTGGCCTGGGCCTCTTTCTGCCGGGGCGTGGCGGCGTCCCAGTCTGTATCCTTGAGTTCCTCCTCAAGGAGAGCCAGCCGGGCGGCGAGCTTCTCCCTCGTCCGGGAGGGCGGAGGCGTGGCCTCGTTCAGCGCGACCTGCACCGCGTTCATTGCCGCCAGTACCGCTCCTGTCTTGGCTGCGGGGGTCTTGGCGCAGAACTGGTTCAGCACCGCGTAATCCTTGGCGAAGATGGCCGCGTTGGCTTTATAATCGAGCTGGTCCCTGTCCTTAAGGACGGAGCCGAGGGCTTCCCTCACCGCCTGCCTGAAATCATACATGGCGGTCATCAGCGGCTGGGTGGCCATGTCCGGCTGCAGCGCCGCTATCGCGTCGGCCGTCGGCTTGAAGGCCGCCGCGGCTGCGCATGCTTCTGACGCGGGCGGCTGCTGGGCCGGCGCGCCTGTCTGCGCCGCCAGTCCCGCGGCCTGCATGAATATGAAGGGGACCAGCACTTTCGTTTTCATAAATCAGAACGGATAGCCTACGCGTATGATTGTGTTCAGGCCTTCCCTGCCTATGGCGAAGTCCGCCGTGGCCACCACCTGCGGGCGCAGCACTATGCGTATGCCCGCGCCGTAGCCTATCTGTATGTTCGTCGATTTTATGTCCGACACGTTCCTGAACACCTGGCCCATGTCGAGGAATGGCGATATCTCGAATTCCGAGAAGAAATTCAGCACCGGCAGGCGGGAAACAGTGAAGCGCTGTTCCACGTTGAAGACCACCTTGCCCCGGTCTACGAAGCGTCCGTCGCCTACGGAGCGCAGCCCCGTTCCCTCGCCCAGCACGGGCATCCCGTAAAACGGTATTTCGTTGCCCTGCATGTGCTGGAAGAGCGCGTGCAGCGCCGTGACGCTGCGGCCCGTTTTCTTGGCGTTTATGTAATGCTTCGCTTCCGCCTGATAGGTGGCGTAGGAATAGTCGCTGCCGAAACCCTTGAAGCCCGGCGTCACCGAGACCGACGCGTAGGAGCCGTTGCGCGGTATGGTCGGGTGGTCCGTGCTGTCGTAGAAGAACTGCAGGCGGTGCGTCATCATGTTCCTGGCTTTTTCCGTGACGCTGTAGACCTGCGGATACTCGTCGCTGAGCTGGGGCGCCGTGGGCACCGGGCCTTCGGTCGTCTTGTAGCGGTAATATGAGTGGGTGAAGTCTATGTAGAAATTGTTCGGCAGGGGAATGCTCACGGTGGCTTCCTCGCCGGTCAGATTGAGGGCGAACGTGGCCCTGTCGTTTTCGCTTGTTCCCTGTCCTATGCCGTAGAACGAGGCCTTGCCGTTGACCCAGTGGCGGGCTTCCAGGTTGACGCGGTATTTGGTCCCCCACAGTTCCGGGTCGAAGTAGCGCAGGAAGAGTTCCCGCGCCACCACCGTGGAGTAGGAGGCCCGGACCAGCGCCATGTTCTTGTCGCTTGGGAAGATGTAGTGCCTGTGGGTTATGGAAAGATGCAGGTAGCGGTTGTAGCTTATCGAAGGGGCGAAAACGGAGCTTATGGCCTGCCTTTTGTCGTCCCTTATGGCGAGTATGGGCATGACGCCGTAGTTCGCGCCGAGGTCCTTGCTGGAGTCCAGCATCGGCAGGAGGAGCAGCGGGCCTTTCTTGGTGGAAATGACTATGTGCCTGGCCACCACGTCGGCCCAGCTGTCGGTGCCGGTGTCCAGCGGCTTGGAAAGCGGTGCCGTCATCTGGTCCCTGACTTCCATGAACTGCGAAGGGCCGAGCAGTGTCGGGTCGAATATGTCGGCAACCTGGGCGGCCGCGGGGGACGCGGCAAGAAGCGATGCCAGCAGCAGTTTTTTCATCGGTGGCTGCCCCGCGCTATCGGCATGCGCCGTCCTATTCCGAACGCTTTCGGCGTGAGCTTGATTCCGGGCGCGGCCTGCCTGCGCTTGAATTCCGCGCGGTCTATGCGGTTAAGAAGGGTGCGCACCGTTTCCGCCGGATAGCCTAGGGCGGTTATCTCGCCTTCGCTTTTCCCCTCCTCCACATAGGCGGCGAGGATGGGGTCCAGCGTTTCGTAAGGGGGCAGGTCGTCCTGGTCGGTCTGGCCGGGGCGCAGTTCCGCGGACGGCGGGCGCGTTATGGTGCGGCGCGGAATCGGGTTGCCGCGCGTTTCGTTTATGAACTCGGCCACCGCGTAAACGGTCTCCTTGACGGCGTCGCCCAGCACGTCGAGCCCGCCGCACATGTCGCCGTAAAGCGTGCTGTAGCCTACGGCAAGCTCGCTCTTGTTCCCGGTTGAAAGGAGCATCGCCCCGAATTTGTTCGACACGGCCATCAGCAGCGCGCCCCGCACCCGGGCCTGAAGGTTCTCCTCGGTTATGTCGGCCTTGCGGCCCTCGAAGACCGGCGCAAGTTCCTTATTATAGGCCGAGAATATTCCCGTTATAGGTATCTCGTAAAACTTCACGCCGAGGTTTTTGGCAAGGGCCCGCGCGTCGTCCCGGCTCATCTTTGACGTGTATGGCGAGGGCATGGAAACGCCTATTACGTTTTCCCCTCCTATCGCGTTGGCGGCGAGGCAGGCAACGACGGCGGAATCTATCCCGCCGCTCAGGCCGACAGCCACCGACTTGAAGCCGCACTTCGAGAGATAATCCTTTATGCCCAGCTCAAGCGCCTGCGTGACCTCCTGCGGCCAGGGGGTGGGCTTTCATTCCAGTGGCTTTGGCAGGCGCTCCGTGTCGACGATGAAAAAATCCTCCGCGAACTGCCTTCCGCGCGCAACCAGGCGGCCCTTCCCGTCGAACACCATGCTGTTGCCGTCAAAGACTATCTCGTCGTTGGCGCAGCACTGGTTGACGTAGATGAAAGGAACGCCCGCGGCCTGCGCCCTTTCCTTTATTAATTCATGGCGCATTGCCGGCTTGCCGCGGTAGTACGGGGACGCGGACAGGTTTATCAGGAGCTCCGGCTTTTCCTTTATAAGTCCGGAAACGGGGTCTTTCCCGTAAAGCCGGCCCTTGCCCGACGGGACGTTCCAGACGTCCTCGCATATGGTAAGGCCTATGCGCTTGCCCTTGAACATGAAAGAGGGGTTGCTTTCCGCGGAGGAGAAGTAGCGCTCCTCGTCGAAAACGTCGTATGTGGGCAGCAGCGTCTTGGCGCGTTTCGCGACTATTTTCCCGCGGTGGAGTATCGCCGCCGAGTTGAAGTGCCCCTTGCCCGTGCCGGACGTGTTTTTGTCGACGAAACCTACCGCCAGCGCCGTTTCACCGGCGGAGGCGGCCAGCGCGGCCAGCGCGTCCAGGTTGGCCTGCACGAAACCCCTGTCGTCCCACAGATCCCAGGCCGGATAGCCGGTAAGCGCGCATTCCGGAAAGACGCAGAGGTCGGCTCCGTGGAGCGCGGCCTTGTCCTTTACCGCCGTTATTTTGGCGGCGTTTCCCCTGATGTCGCCGACCTTGGTGTTTATCTGCGCTATGGCTATCTTCATAAGATTGTGTACGCGAGTCCTTGTCAAATCGTTCCGGCGGTTCCGGTAAGCCGGACTTGCCGCCGCGCTCCGGAATGCGTCTGCCGGCGCAGTGTAATTATAGAATTTTTTGCTATAATATGTTCATGTTCACACCGCCTTCCTTTCCGCCATTTGTGTTCGGGGGCGGTTTTTTGCTATAACATTATGTGAACGGAAATTTGCCCGAATTCCCTAGAAGCGCTCTTCTAGAATCGCGAAGCAAAATTTCAATTTGACAAACGACAACAGACAGTCGACACTCTCGGAGGAAACGACATAATGCAGAATGTTTCAATGAAGACCATGCTTGAGGCGGGCGTCCACTTCGGACACCAGACATCCCGCTGGAATCCTAAAATGGGCCGCTACATATTCGGCTCTCGCAATGGGATACACATACTCGACCTTCAGAAAACCGCCAAAGAACTCAAGAAGGCCTACACCTATCTCAAGGATAAAGCCCAGGCCGGGGCGCGCTTCCTCTTCGTCGGCACCAAAAAGCAGGCGCAGGAAATCATAAAGAACGAGGCCGTCCGCGCCAACATCCCCTGCGTGCACGAAAAATGGCTGGGCGGTACGCTCACTAATTTCACCACCGTCCGCCGCTCCGTCGAGCGCCTTAACGAGCTCGAGAAGTGGGAGAAGGAAGGCCTCTTCAAGGCCATCTCCAAGAAGGAAGTTTCCCGCCTCACCAAGGAAATGAACCGCCTTCGCAAGCTCCTTTCCGGCATACGCGACATGCGCGAGCTGCCCGACGTGATGTTCGTCATCGACCCGGTCGAAGATTCCGGCGCCATAGCGGAAGCCAAGCGCCTCGGCATCTCCATCGTGGCCGTCTGCGATACCAATTCCGACCCGGACATCGTTGACTATCCCATTCCGGGCAATGACGACGCCGCCCGCTCCATCAAGCTGTTCTGCGGCCTCGCCGCCGACGCGATAATCGAGGGCCGCAAGGCCGCCGAAGCCGCCGCCGGCCCCCAGCAGGAAGCGGAAGTCGCCGCCGAAGCTCCCGCGCCCGCCGCTGCCCCCGCAGCCCCGGCCGCCTCTCAGCCCGCTTCGGCAGCCTAATAGCGCCATTTGATTCAGCCCCGCCCGCGCGCTAAACGTGGGCGGGGTTTTTCGGAATAAAAGGACACAAATAATCATTCAGGAGACTTGGTCTTATGACAACAGGGACTTCACTTTCAGAGAAAATCAGCGTTCTGCGCGAAAAAACCGGCGCGGGCGTAATGGACTGCAAGCGCGCCCTTACCGACGCGCAGGGCGAAATTGACAAGGCTGTGGAAATACTCCGCAAGAAAGGCCTGGCCGACGTGGCCAAGCGCTCCGGCCGCGTCACCAAGGAAGGCGTCGTTGCGGTTAAGATAGCCGCCGACGGCAAGTCCGCCGCCATGGCCGAGCTTCTCTGCGAGACCGACTTCGTCGCCAAGACTCCAGATTTCCGCAAGCTCGCCGACGATATCTGCGACTACGTTCTCAAGAACCCCAAGGCCGGCGACTACGCCGAGGAACAGGCCCTCAAGGACATGGTCCTCGCCGTTGCCCCTAAGATGGGCGAGAATATGTCACTCCGCCGCGCGGTCAGCGTGACCGCCGCCTCCAACGGCGCTCTCAACTACTACCTCCACACCGACAGCAAGAAGGCCGCCATCGTCGAGGTTGTCTGCGAGGGCACCATGAACGCCGAAGCCGCGAAGAGCGCCGCCAAGGAAATGGCCCTTCAGTCCGTGGCGCTTTCCCCCCGCTTCGTCCGCCGCGAGGAAGTGCCGGCCGCCGAGCTCGAGAAGGAAAAAGAGATTTACAAGACGCAGGCCGCCAACCAGGGCAAGCCAGCCGCCGCGGTCGAAAAGATGACCGAGGGCCGCATCCGCAAGTTCTACGAGGAAGTCTGCCTCGTCGATCAGCCCAGCATCCGCGACCAGAAGGAAAGCGTTTCCGCCTACCTCGCCAAGCTTGGCAAGGAAGCGGGCTGCACCCTTACCGTGAAGCGGTTCGAGAGGTTCCTGCTGGGCAACTAGCTTATGCCTCAACGGATACTGCTTAAGCTGTCCGGAGAAGCGCTTTGTGAGCAGGGATTGAGGGGCGTCGCCCCTCAGTCCCTGCAGCATATTGCGGGAGAGATTTCCGACGCCGTCAAGACCGGCATACAGCTGGCCATAGTGGTGGGCGGCGGCAATATGTGGCGCGGCGCCAAGGACGGGGTGGGCATAGACCGCACCACCTCGGACTACATGGGCATGCTCGCCACCGTCATCAACGCTCTTGCCCTGCAGGCGGCGCTGGAGGAGCATGACGTCCCCACCCGCGTGCAGACTTCAATCGAGATGATAAGGCTGGCCGAGCCGTTCATCCGCCGCAGGGCGGTCCGCCACCTTGAAAAGGGCCGCGTGGTCATTTTCGCGGGCGGCACGGGCAATCCCTATTTCACCACCGATACCGCCGCCGCGCTCCGCGCGTCGGAGATAGAGGCGGACATGATACTCAAGGCCACGCAGGTCGACGGGGTTTACTCCGACGACCCGCGCAAGAACCCGGACGCGAAACTTTACAGGAAGCTTTCGCACATGGAGGCCCTCAGCCGCGGCCTCAAGGTGATGGACGCCGCCGCGCTTTCCCTCTGCCTTGAGAACAAGATCCCCATACTGGTTTTCAATCTGCACAAGCCGGGCAACATAAAGCGCGCGATAAAGGGTTCCGGAGTGGGCACGCTTATTTCCTGATTCGCTGGAATTCGGAGGATAACTATGGACGAGAATATCGGAATTGGACAGATGATGCAGGGCCTGGGCAAGGCCATGGACGCCCAGATAGACAGGCTTAAAAAGGATCTCGGCACGGTCCGCACCGGCCGGGCCTCCCCCCAACTGCTGGACAACATCCGCGTCGACTACTACGGCTCGCAGGTTCCGCTGAAGCAGGTCGGGGCGGTCTCCGTGCCGGACGCCAAGACCCTTGAAATACAGCCGTGGGACCCGTCGGCCATCTCCGAGATAGAGAAGGCCATACAGAAGTCCGACCTCGGCATCACGCCCCGCAACGACGGCAAGGTCATCCGCATCACCATGCCGACCATGACCGAGGACCGCCGCAAGACCCTTGCGCGCACCATCGGCAAGCTGAGCGAGGAATTCAAGATTTCCATCCGCAACGAGCGCCGCGACGCCGTGGAAAAGGTGAAGAAGTCCCTCAAGGTCAAGGAAATATCCGAGGACGACGCCAAGCGCTTCGAGACCGACATACAGAAGATGACGGACACCTACACAAAGAAGGTGGACGACATGGTCGCGGAGAAGAGCAAAGAAGTGATGACGGTTTAGGGCCTGATGGCTGAAACTGAGCTCAAGCTTCCCGAAAACATAGACCCCGCCCGTTTGCCCGCCCACATAGCCATAATCATGGACGGCAACGGGCGGTGGGCTAAAAAACGCGGCCTCCCCCGCGCGGCCGGCCACAGGGCCGGCGCGATGGTTGTGGAGGACATGGCCGAGGCCTGCTCCAAAATCGGCGTCAAGGCGCTGACGCTTTACGCCTTCTCCACCGAGAACTGGTCCCGCCCCGCGGCCGAAGTGTCCCTGCTGATGGACCTACTGTGCGATTTTCTGGATAAAAAGCGCGAGAAGATGCGCGCCAATAACATCCGTCTGGCCGCCATCGGGCGTCTGGACGCCCTGCCTGAAAAGGCGCGCGCCCGTCTTGAAAAGACCATATCCGCCCTTTCCTCCAATACGGGGCTGGTCCTTTCCCTTGCGCTCAACTATGGCGCCCGGCAGGAGATTGCCGACGCCGTAAGGCGCGCCCAGGCCGACGGGATAAAGGACATAACCGAGGCTGACATAAGCGCCCGTCTTTATACATCCGCCCTGCCGGAAGTGGACCTTATCATACGCACTTCCGGGGAAAAGAGGCTTTCAAATTTCCTGCTTTGGCAGGCCGCTTACGCGGAGTTTTATTTTACCGAAACGTTCTGGCCGGACTTCAAGGCCCCCCAGCTGTTCGAGGCTTTGGCCGATTACCAGAAACGAGAAAGGAGGTTCGGCGGCCTTTCCGCCTGAAACTGAACCATGCTTTTACCGCGCATAATAACCGCCATCATAGGCGTTCCGCTTGTCCTCTCCTGCATATATTTCGGCGACGTGGCCTTCTCTGTCTTCACCCTCGCCATAGTCGTTCTGTGCCTTTACGAGTACTGGCTGGTGTTGTGGATGGGCTCAAAGCCTATTCACCTCGTTCCGCTGGTGTTTTTCGGCCTGCTGGTGGCTGTTGCGGCCATACTGGGGCGCACCCCCCTCCAGTCCGGCCAGCCGGACATGCTGCTCCCGCTTTCCTTCACGATCGCCATACTCGGCGTGGTCCTGTGGGAGCTGTTCAGCCCCCGCCGCTCGCTGGAACGGCTTGCGTTCACTTTCCTGGGCGTATTTTTCATCCCGTGGGGGCTTGCCCACCTGGTCTGCATACGCGATGTCAAGCCGCATGGCCTCTACCTTACCATGATGCTTTTCATCCCCGTATGGGTGGGCGACACCGCCGCCTATTTCATCGGCAAGCGTTTCGGGAAGAACAAACTCATGGAGGCCGTAAGCCCCAAGAAAACATGGGAAGGCGCGGCGGCGGGTTTCCTTGGCTCTCTTGTCATTATGGCCGCTCTCAACGCCCTCTTCCCCATAAAGATGTCCCTTTCGAAGGTGCTGATAATGGGTGCGCTGGTGGGAGTGATGGGACAGCTTTCCGATTTGGCCGAGTCCATGATAAAGCGCAGCGTGGGGGTAAAGGATTCGTCCTCCCTGCTGCCGGGGCACGGCGGGGTTCTGGACAGGTTCGATTCCTACCTGCTGCTGGCGCCTCTGTTCTACTACTGCTTTCTGATAGTAAAATAACTGAATGAAGAAGATTGTCATACTGGGGTCCACTGGTTCAATAGGCGTCGCGGCGCTGGATGTGGTGTCGCGACTGGGCCCCGGCTATGAGGTCATAGGGCTGGCAGCCAACTCAAACTATGAACTGCTGTCTGAACAGGCCCGCCATTTCCGCCCCGAATACGTTACCCTGTTCGACGAGACTGCGGCGGAGAGCGCTCTCGGCCTTCTTCCCCGCGGTTCGAAAATGCTGCCGGCCGGGCTTGAAAGCCTGATGACCATCGCCTCCCTGGAGGAGGCAGATATCGTGGTCCACGCGATGTCGGGCGGCGTCGGCTTCGCCCCGCTGGTTGCCGCCATCAAGGCCGGCAAGACGATTGCGCTTGCGAACAAGGAACCGATAGTCATGGCCGGCGCGGCGCTGATGAAGGAATGCGAGCGCTGGGAAGCCCGCCTCATTCCGGTGGATTCCGAGCCTTCCGCTGTTTTTCAATGCCTCGGCGAAAGGCGGGAA
>CAYPTM010000058.1:0-10419 GCA_964413345.1 uncultured Elusimicrobiales bacterium | reverse complement strand
ATATCAAACTTGCGGCCCGGCATGGCGGCCAGTCTTCGCACCGAGGACAACGCTCGTTCAAGCACCGGGTCCGCGGAACCTGTCATACTGGCGGCCTTTGCGGAATCGATGGTATCAATACTTACCACCAAGCGCGTTATGGAATCGTTAAGCAGTTTGTCCAGTCCCGCGAGCCGGTCTCCCTTGGTGGTTATCGTAACTTCCCTAAACCGCAAGTCGCGCACTTCCTCCAGCACGGCGGAAAATTCATCATGGAAGGCGGGCTCCCCGCCGGTTATGACCAGCTCGTCGCAGCAGACCCGGATAGCCCTCAGTATTTTGCGGCGTTCCACCGGATCGGCGTTTTCTTCCCTGGAAAGCTTGTAGGGCAGGCCGTTGCCATCACTGCAATAAGTGCAGTTCAGATGACAACGATAGGTAAGGTAATAGACCGCCACCATCGGCAGCCATCTAACGCCGTGCGGGAAATACTTATTATAAAGATACCTGTGCAGTAAACCCATATCGCATGTCTGAAACCACATCTTTACGCCACAAAGGGGATGAACCGATATCGCACCTTTTTCATATATTCAGAGTATTGCGGATCCTGGCTGAGAAACCCCTCCTCCAGTCTTGCTCTCCAGACATAAACTGCGACAGAACCGGACATGACAAGTGCAGGCAGCCAGCCGGGATGGCCTGCCAGATATCCAAGCCTGAGCAGAATATCACTGGCGTACATTGGATGCCGGACATAGGCATAGAGGCCGCCGGTTTTTATACGGCGCTCGGCTATCAGTATGCCGAAACTGCGTCCGAGATTCAACAGTGTGAATATGCCAAATACATTTGCCAAAAGTACAATGGCCGTCCCGGCGGCCCGCAGCTCCGGCAACCGGGCTTCAGGATACCCCAGCATCAGTACGCCGGAGCAGAAGGCCGCAAGGGCCACGGCCTGCTTCCAATAGCTGCGCTCTATGCGGACATGTTCCGTTCGGGCCAGCAATACCGCGCATAAAATGACATTTTGCAGGACGAAAGAAATGTCGCTCAACCCCAGGGCATCGCGGGCCACAATATCCCTAAGCATCCACCCTGTGTAAAGGATTACGTTCAGGAAGAGATATACGTTCAGGTAAACAGGCCAATGTGCTAGTAAGTGTTTTTTAATGATGGACATTCAGAATTTCCCGCCAAGCTTCACGGGGCGGGTTACCTGATAGATGGCTGACAGGTCGCGCAGCGTATGCCTGCCGTACATCAATGTTTCTATCGCGCCCCGGCAACTGGTCCAGCAACCGCCGCATTTTTCCCCGGCCGAAATCTCCCCGAGCCGTTTCAGCACTGCCGCCAGTTCATCAGTAAGTATGTTCCCGGCGCTGCGATCCAGGGAATCGATGCAGCGCGTGGCAAAACCTTCCGAGTCTACGTTGAACAGGTTTATGCCCGCGTAGCACGGCAATATGGAATTTCCCTGTTCGGCGGCGGCGGAAAACTTTTCAAGATAACCGGGTAACGCGACGAAGTTCCTGTATTTGGACTTCAGCTCCAGCAGCTTTTCTGATATATTGCGCGGAAAGTTCTGGCTCTGTTTTTCCCCCCGTCCATTGCTGTAAAGGGTTACGAGATGGGTAATCCCCATGTCTGCGCAGCGGCGGACCAGGCTTTCAATATCGTCGATATTGTCATCCATCACGACAGATATCATATGCACCCGCTGATAGGGTGAAGTGCGATTTTCCTGCAGCACCTTCAATGCGCGCAGTGCCCGTTCCCACGCTCCTGGGGTGCCGCGCTGGGCATCGTGCCGCGCGGCATCGGCGTAGTCCACGGAAACGCTCGCTTCTGTCAGTCCGGCCTCAAACAACCGGCGCGCATTTTCCGGCGTTACAAACCAGCCGTTGCAAATCATTACGGGAAAATGATCCCTGGCAAAGATACGGACAATTTCAGGCAATTGAGGATGCAGAAGCGGCTCCCCGCCACCAATCGAGATTATCAATGGCCCGACAGGACGCAATTTATCCGCGATTATTCTGGCCGATTCGGCGGAAAGACGCGGTTTGGCAAGAAAATGCGGATCCCGCCAGAAATTACATATTTTACATTTGAAATTACATGTATAAAGCAACTGAAGATTAAGGTGAGCCATGCGTCTGGTTGCAAGCTTGAGCACATAGCGTCCACGTTTTGTGTGTTCTGTGAGCATGTTCATACTTATGTGTTTACAGGTCCGGGAACCCCTTCCCACTAATGTAAGCTCTTTCCCTCAGATAATCATAATATTTCGCAGGCATGCATTCAATCCATCAGGAACAGAGCTGCAACCATAAATTTGCTAGGATTTTTGGATAGTCGCTACCACAAGGAATAAAATCATGGACAGAGCCCAGATACTGGCGGGGATAAAACGTGTGCTGAGTGGGGAAGAATCCTTCTATTCCTTCCACACCGACTGTCCGCTTGAAAAAAGGATGGACTTTATTTTTTCCATTCTTTTCCACGCGCGGAGCCGACCGGCCTTCTACCTGCGCTACATAATATGCCGGCTGGCCATGTTCGTGGATTATTCCCCCGCCAAGGTCCTCTTATACCGTATGGCAGGGACAAACATTGGCGAGGGAGTTTATATTTCGCCGGATGTGTTTATTGACCCGAATTTTCCCCAACTTATCGAGCTGGAAGACTATTGTGTGCTGGGCTGGGGGGCGGTGATAGCATGCCACCAGTATTCGGGACACACCTATTCACTGGGAAGGGTAAAAATCGGCAGAGGTAGCGTGATAGGTCATCATGCCACGATAGCGCCGGGCACAACAATCAAGCCGATGGTATGTATCCCGCGCCACGGGATTATCACCCGTAAAACGGAACCTGGCGCTTTACACTGTTTCGGCGACAAGTATATATCCTCACCTTAACAGGACTATCCGTCCGTCATCAGTCTTCAAAACTGGCTGGGCTTTGGCGGGAATACGCCGAAGCCCCGTTTTTGGGTGTCTTATGACAGAGGCACTGCAGGGATCGCATATTGTGGACTAATTTAGTAATAGCTACAATATATAGCAGCCATGCACGGGGGGATGTCAAAGGCACTCGCACATGCATTGGCTAAATACAAACAGGAAGCTAGGCATGCAACCGGTACCGATATTCTCGCCGAATAAAGGAACAGGGGGTGGTCAATAGCGTTTCCAAATACAATCAGGAGGATTGATGTTAAAGAAATCAGCGGGTTTTGCCGCCGCAATAATCCCACTTGCAATGACTGTCAGTACCCATGCGGCGGGGTTCCGTCTGCCGGACACCAGCGTAACCGCTCTTGGCATGGCAAACGCATTCTCGGCCCAAGCCGACAACGCTTCCGCGAATTCCTATAACCCGGCCGCAATGGCCTGGCTTGACGGCACGCAGACCATGCTGGGGGCCAACTTCATATATCCCAGCATGAAACATGAAAACACGGACGGCAAGACCGACCGCTCCGCCTCCGTCTGGCATATACAACCCCATGCCTTCGCAACCCACAATTTCGGCAAATTCTCCCTCGGCATGGGCGCCAGCGCGCCATTCGGCCTGTCTTCCCAGTGGGCGCAGAATTCCGAAACCTCAAAAGCCGCCACCTATTCCAGCATGAAAGTGGCCAACTACAACCTCAATGCCGCGTACAAGTTAAGCGACAAACTGGCCGTGGCGGCGGGCTTTGATTTCGCCACCATCGACGCAAGTCTCTACAACATGGCCTCCACCTCTCCCTCCATGATAGAGCAGCGCCTTGACGGCACCGGCAATGGCGTAGGCTTTAACGCGGGCGTGATGTACAGGCCCACGGATGACCTGAGCCTGGGGCTCAGCTACCGCAGCAGGATAATATTGTCCATCACCGGCAACGTGGTACTGCACAACGTGACCACCCAGACAACGATGAGGAACGTTCCCGCCGACACCCGGCTTACCCTGCCGGACATTCTTCTGCTCGGCGCGTCATGGAAAGCGACCGACAGACTGCGCGTGAATTTCGACCTCGACTATACCGGTTGGTCCAGTTACGACCAGCTTATCATACACAACAGTCTGAGCGCCGGCGGCGCCTCCGTAAAATACAAGGAGTGGAACAACGTGGTTGCCGCGCGCCTTGGCGCGGAATACAAGCTCAACACCGCATGGACCATGCGCGGAGGGCTGGTGTACGACCCCAACCCCATTCCGGACGAACACTTTGACCCAATAGTTCCGGATTCTGACAGGCTTGGCGTTGCCGCCGGAACAACCTTCAGGAAAGGCAACTGGTCGGTTGACGCGGGTTACATGTTCCTGCACTTTCTGTCCAGAAATGTGAATAACAGCATGGGCGGTTCCAACACCACCGTTGATTCCACTCTTAACGGCACATGGAAAGCTGTCGCCCACCTTATAGGCGTATCGACCTCATACGCGTTTTAAGCTTAGACAACGTACTAGAGAATTCACAAAAGCAAGAACCAGCCGAAAGGCTGGTTCTCTTTTTGTTAAAGCTCCGCAATCCGTTTCATCTAAAAAAATGGAAGGTGCAGTGTACTCCGGCTACCCGCCCGGCTTTCCACATCCCCGGACCGATGTGCTAGACTTTAGACATGGCAGACAAAACAAACGCCATGCGAATACTGGACCAGCTCGGCATACCTTACGAAAGCAAAGCGTACGAAACCGGCTGCTTTGTGGACGGGCTGGAAACCGCGGACAAGCTTGGCCTGCCGTACAGGCTCGTCTACAAAACCCTAGTGACCCGTGGCGCCAGCCGGGAATACCACGTTTTCGTCCTGCCCATAGACAGGGAACTGGACCTTAAGAAAGCCGCCCGCAGCGTGGGAGAGAAATCGCTTGAGATGCTGCCCGTAAGGGATATAACCCGGATAACGGGATATATAAGGGGCGGATGCACTTCCATCGGCATGAAAAAGCAGTACAGAACCGTCGTCAGCGACACCGCCGCGAAGCTGGAAAAAATCCACATCAGCGCGGGCAAAATAGGCATGCAGCTTGCGCTTGCCCCGGACGACCTCTGCCGCGCCGCAAGCGCGGTTTATGCCGACATAGTGGCCGCGGACGCGGCCTCAAATACAAGAGGCAATCCATGAACTCTAAAACCGATTATCTCATCCGAGTAATAGACCAGATGTGCGCATTCATGCTCCAGGTGGCGCACCTTCTTCAAAAGAACCAGCTCGACGAAGCGCAGGAGGTTATAAACACGGCATTGCGCCAACTGGCCGGAATGGACCCGAAGATGCTGGACATGTTCCCGGCGGAGGAGATCATCCGGCTGTTCTCCCAGAACGGCGATTACGTCAACATTTTCTATATGGCTGAATTTTTGAAGCTGAAGGCTGAAGTATACCGGATGAAGAAGGAAATAACGGATTACGAAACCATCGCCCGGAAGGCGCTGGCCCTCTACAATTATTCCGCCACGCAGCTTAAGGACGGCAAGCTGATGGCGCAGTGTTCCGCGGCGATAGCGGAAATACAAGGTTGGGGCGTTCCCGCCTAGACGTCAAATCTGCAAACAAAAAGGCCGCCGGGGATAAATCTCCCGGCGGCCTTTTGTCGTATTGTCAGTATATTTCGTTGGTAAGGCAGTGGACGGAACCGCCCGCGTATTTGAAGCTTGTCAGCGGAGAAACGAAACGCTCGATTCCCATCTTTTTCAGCGCCTCTTCCACCCCCGGGGTGGAGAAACGGCTTGAGTTGACCATAACGCCCGGGGCTATAAGCGCGTTGACGGAATAATCGCCCAGTATATCGCCTGCGCCGGAGGAATCCTGCGGGGATATCTCCAGCACGGGCACGCCAAGTTCGCGTATCTGGGCCATGCTTTTGGCCTTAATGCCCTCGGAAGCGATGATGACTGCGACAAGATGATTATCCGCCGATACCACCGGCGTGAAAACGGTGTCAAGATGATAACCTTCCGACTCCACCATTATGAAATTGTCCGGGCGGATTATTTCACGCACGAAATCGTGCCCCTTTCTGTTGGAGCGGGAAAGCCCGCCGAAATAATAGCTGCCTTTGGCCGTCTCGATGAAATTGATGTCCCCTCCCTCAAGGAACGCGTCCTTTGGCAGGGTGATTACGGTCTTTTTGAGCTTGGTGGAAATACACTGGGAGTGGAACTCTCCCTCAAGAATACGGTCCTTGACGCTGAAGCGGGCCTTTATCCAGATGCTGCGGAATATCATGCCCCCGTCGCGGATGAAAACCGCGTCGTGGTAGAGGCTGTCCGGGCGGTTGAGCTGTTCAGGGAACGGGATTATGCGGAGCTGGAACCCGGCCAGGAGCAGGGTGTCCACAAAATGCAGCCACTCCTTTCTCAGCAGGTCCTGATCAGGAACGATGTTGTTCTTCTTAGCGTAAAGCGTCGCGAAATTGACGCTGGATTCAGTCTCGCCCTTATGGACCGGATAACCCTTGTGCCACATGCCTTTGACCTCGGGCGTGATGGGCGGCAGCCCGAGCAGGATTACTTCGCGGTGATGTTTGTCTGAGTTCATGGGAAAACCTCTGAAGGACTTTGCGGGCCGGACGCAATGCTGACGAACCGGCCCTTTAATATATTCTCCCAGAGATTTGGGCGGGAAGTCAAAGACATCCAACAACTCTTCTCGCCGTCCCTTGCGCCCCGCTACAGCTTGAAACTGTCCAGAACCTTCCCTTCGGGGGATATCGCCTCCAGCGAAATGCTCTCCCCCTCCACGGACACTTTCATGAAATGATGCTCAAAGAAATGTACCTGTATCTGCTTCCACTCCTTGTGTATGACATCGTCCAGCGTCCCTCCGCCCCCGCCGGTAACTATGTATCCCACTCCGTTATAGGAACCGCGCTCATAGGCATGGGAATGGCCGCTGAAAACAGCGCGCACGCCGTATTTCTCTAACAGCGGCACAAGATGCTCCCGCACCGCCGGCTCCCCGTCATAATAAGCCTTGTCCCAGCACACGGAATAAGGCGGCGCATGCAGGAAAACGAACACATGCCGGAAGGAACGGGAGGACGCGAGGTCCTTCAGCAGCCAGTCATATTGCGCAGTGCCCGGCACCACGCCGAAAGTGGAAAAGGTCCGCCCGCCTATAGCGTCAAGCACGATAAAGTGGGAATTACCATAATCGAAGGAATAATAGGTCCCGTTTCCGCCTGGATTGCGGAAGGAGTCGGTGAAATTCTTCAGGCCGGGAGAATCGGAAGCATAATCCCCGTCCTCCCCCTTGAAACCGTAGTCATGATTGCCAATAGTGAAAAACACCGGGACACGGGACAGAAGTTCCCTGCCGGGCACAAACAACTGCTCTTCCCACTGCGCGGCGACGGAACCGTTCCCCATGTAATCACCCACAGCCACGGCGAAAGCCGGTTTTACGGCCAGCATGCCGGAAGCTATTTTCGAAAACCTCTGCGGCCAGTGCTGGCTGTCGCCCCATACCGCGAAAGTGAAAGATGAGATTTTGACGGCGGGCATGGTCGTGAAAGAGCCCCCGCCCAGAGTCGCCGTTCCGGACAGAACGGAATAGTCATAACACGACGATGGCTTAAGGCCGGAAATCTTCAGCTCATGATACCGGACGGGAACGCTGGACGAATAAGGCAGATACTCCCCTCCGGCACAGGGACGCACGCGCAGTTCCGACGGATTGGCGTCAGGGGTGCGCCACATGACGGTTATTCCGTCCGCTGACAGATTTTGCAAGTACGGAGCGCGCGCGGCCACCCCGGCAGATGCCGGAACCTCGCCCGCTAAAACGCCCTGCGCGAACACCGATACGATAAATGTCGCGCGTAATGCCAAAATGTTCCCCGTCTTTCCACTCATTGTTCCTCCCAAAATGCCGGTTTGCCCCGCCCGGACATTAAAAATTATACACAGTAAGGATACCATCCTCTATACGACAATCCAGACCGACGCCGGAAGAGGGCAGCAAAAAACCGCCCTGCGGCGGTTTTCTGCTGTCGATGATAGATATCAATCAGTATGACTTCGCCATCAGCACGCGCTGCCTGGACGGCTTGCCGGTAAGTATGCAGACGCCCTCGCCCTTCGCATCCTGTGGAAGCTGGTCCTCGAAGGGTATGCAGCGGATGCTGGTCTCGAACCGCTTGGCCATTTCCTCTTCCTGCTCCGAGGTGCCGGCCCAGTGTACCCAGGCGAAACCGCCGCCTTCACCCTTGAAGAACTTCTCAAATTCCTCTATGGAATTTATCACCCTGGTGCGGCTCTCGCGCAGGGCGCGGGCGCGGGCAAGCAGCTCCTTCTGCATGGCTTCCAGCGCGGGGACTATGGAGTCAAGCGCCTCCTGCCTGGGCATGAAGGCCTTCCGGCGGCGGCGCAGGTCTTCCGGCGTCTCCCCCGCTATTTCCTGAACAAAGCGGCGCACCACGCACAGGGAGCCTTTCTCGAGGTCCTTGGGGCCGATTTCAATGCGGATGGGAACGCCCTTGCCTTCCCACTCGTAATATTTGGCGCCGGGCATTATACCGTCACGGTCGTCCACGCGGACCGCCACGCCCCTGGCCTTGAGCTCGGCTGCGACCTTCCTGGCCTCGGCAAGCGTCTTCTCCTGCTCTTCAGGCGTCTTGAATATGGGTATCACCACGACCTGCACCGGCGCAAGCTTCGGCGGGAGTATGAGGCCGGTATCGTCGGAATGGGTCATGATGAGGGCGCCAATGAGGCGGGTGCTTACGCCCCAGCTTGTGGCGTAGACATATTCAACCTGTCCGTCCTTGTTCTGGAACTTGACGTCCGCGCCCTTGGAGAAATTCTGTCCCAGATAGTGGCTGGTGCCCATCTGCAGGGCCTTGCCGTCCTGCATCATTCCCTCTATGCAGAGGGTATCCAGCGCCCCGGCGAAACGCTCGCCCTCCGTCTTGTGGCCCTTGACCACGGGGACGGCCATCACGTTTTCCGCGAAATCGGCGTAGACCTCGAGCATCCGGGAGGTCTCCTCAAGAGCCTCCTTCTCCGTGGCGTGGGCGGTATGACCTTCCTGCCACAGGAATTCGGCGGTGCGCAGGAAAAGCCGTGTGCGCATTTCCCAGCGGACAACGTTGGCCCACTGGTTGATGAGGAGGGGCAGGTCGCGGTAGCTCTGTATCCAGTTCTTGTACTGGGCCCAGATTATGGTTTCGCTGGTGGGGCGGACAACAAGCGGCTCCTCCAGTTTGGACTGCGGGTCGGGCACTATTTCGCCGTCTATGGATTTGAGGCGGTAGTGGGTGACCACAGCGCATTCCTTGGCGAAACCGCTCGCGTGCTTCTCCTCTTTTGCCAGGAAGGAAAGCGGAATGAAGATGGGGAAATAGGCGTTTTCATGCCCCGTGGCTTTGAAGCGGTCGTCAAGCTCGCGCTGCATCTTTTCCCATATAGCGTAACCGTGAGGGCGCACAACCATGCAGCCGCGCACGGGCGAATGCTCCGCCAGTGCCGCCTTCTTGATTACGTCCAGATACCACTGGGAGTAATCCTGGGCGCGGGGAGTTATCGCCGCGTCGGTCTTGGACTGTGTGGTTGGTTTGCTCATAATGCTCCGGTCTGAAAGTTAAGACAAAATACGGGCCACTGGGGGTCCTGTACACATTGTACGTAATTGGAAGCGGCGCGTCTTTGAGGCCCGTCCACCGCCCGCAAGAGAAACGGGGCCTCCCAGTCAAGGGAAGCCCCGTCCAGACAGAGGTAAGCGTTGTGGCGGTCAGTCGGGGAATGAAACTATGGTCATGTCCGCCGGCATGGCCTCGCTGCGCGGGCCATTGTTTTCCGTGGTTATGGGGCACGGCTCATTTTTGTCCATGGCCCCGTCCACGTCCTTTGACATATCAAGTTCCCCCTCCTGAATGAAACTGGAAATGACGTAGGGAACGCCCTGCGCCGCGATGGGCTGCTTTCCGCGAATGATATGAAGGTGGAGATGAGGCGCGGTGGAATTGCCGGAATTGCCGCACTTGCCAAGGACCTGCCCCCGCTTTACGGTATCGCCGGGTTTTACCTTTATGGTTCCCTTGATGAAATGGGCGTAGAACGCGCTGTAGCCGTCGCCGATATCGAGAAGCACGTAGTTGCCGCCGACATTCCCGAGCGAAAGGTTTTTAAGCTTCTCGCCTATCGCTAGGTCGTCGAACCCGTCAACCACCTGAAGCACCTTGCCGTCTTTGACAGCAAGCAGGTCCTGTCCATAGGCCGGATAGTTTTCCAGCTTTTTCGGGTCGTCCCCGCTGCGGGCGCGGCGGTCGTCAGTCAGGCGTATATAGTCCACGGCCCAGCGCTCGGGCGTGTACCAGGCTCCGTTCAGCGCGAAGAGGCTGTTGCGGTGCCCGTGATTTGCCGCGACATTTGACGCAACCCAGCGGTTTCCCGACAGAGGCGGCCCGATAACAACCGGTTTTTCCACGCTCATGGGTGTGCGG
>CAYPTM010000057.1:0-10452 GCA_964413345.1 uncultured Elusimicrobiales bacterium | reverse complement strand
CAGACCCGTAAGCTGTATGGGGAGAAGGGAGAAGCCGGTCATCAGGTCGAAATTTAGGCGGAGAAGCTTAAGCATCCCGTACTTGGACTCGCCTTCCTTGCGGGCGGCGTGCTCCACCGGAATCTCTATGGTGCGCTTTGCGAAGCTGTTGGCCAGCGCCGGGATGTAGGTGGACACTTCGGGACACTTTACAATATTGTCCACGATGTTGCGCTTGTAGGCCCGCAGCATGCAGCCGTAATCATGAAGGGCGACGCCGAAAAGGGAGGCGCTCCACTTGTTCAGTATGCGGGAAGGGAGCTTGCGCAATATGCTGTCATCCCGCTTCTGCCGCCAGCCGCCTATGACCTCGTAACCTTCGTCCGATTTCGCGAGCAGCTTGGGTATCTCTTCCGGGGGATTCTGCAAATCGGCGTCCAGCGTGACCACCGTTTCCCCGATGGACTGGGCAAGGCCGGCCATCACCGCGGCGTGCTGCCCGAAATTGCGCTGAAGCTCCAGGCAGACCACATGGCTGTCCCTGGAGGCGAAGCCGCGCAGCATTTCAAGGGAGGAATCCCGGCTGCCGTCATCCACCAGGACAAGCTCGTAAGTCTTGCCGGTGGCCGCCAGCGTTTTCGTGAGGCGGTCGTAAAGTTCGGAAAGATTTTTTTCCTCGTTGAAAACCGGGATGACGACGGAAACATCCAGTTCCGACGCAGGCTTGCCGGCCATGTTCATAACCTCGGGGAAAGCCTCTTTCGCAAGCTCCAGCCCCTTTTCAAGCGCGGAATTGAGCAGTTTTCCCATATGCGCCTACCGCCTGCCCTTGAGCGCGCCGGCAAGGACTTTCCGCACGCCCTTTATAACGTCCTCGACGTCACCGTCGGTCATCTTCGGAAAGAGCGGCAGCGAAACTATCCTGTCTGAAACGTATTCAGCGTTGGGGAACATGCCGCGCCGGAAACCCAGCTTTTCATAGCAGGGATGCAGATGGACGGCACGGTAATGGTAGCCGGTGCCGATGTTTTCCGCCTTGAGCAGGGACATGAACTCATCGCGCGAGATGGAAAGTTTTTCGGTCAGCACGAGCGGTGTGAACAGATGCCAGACGTGCTTGTGCTGATAGGAGGGGGCTTTGGTCAGCCGCAGTTCTTCCATGCCGCCGAAAGCCTCGTAATAACGCTTCACTATTTCGGCGCGGCGGGCGTTGAAGGCGTCCAGCCTCCTGAGCTGATGTATGCCGACCGCGGCCTGCATGTCGAGCATATTGTATTTGAAGCCCGGCAGCTCCACATCGTAATTCGGGTTACCGGAGGAGGAAAAGCGGTTCCAGGCGTTTTTGTTCATGCCGTGGAAACTGAGCAGTTCAAGCGGCTCCTTGTATTTTTCGTCTCCGAAAGAGATGAAACCGCCCTCGCCAGTCGTCATGTTCTTGTTCGGGTGGAAGGAAAAAACGGTCATGTCGCCGAAAAGGCCTATCTTGCGGCCCTTGTACTCCGCGCCTACGCTGTGCGCCGCGTCCTCAACGACCAGGCAGCCGCGCCTGCGCGCCAGCTCCAGAATGGGGTCCATGTCGCAGGGAAGCCCGGCATAATGCACGGGAACTATTATTTTGGTCTTTGGCGTCATGGCGGCTTCCAGGGTCGCCGCGGTGACGTTTAAAGTGTCTATGTCGATGTCCGCGAATTTGGGCGTGGCGCCGCAATGTATGGCGGTGTTGGAGGTGGCGACAAAGGTCATGGCGGAGGTAAGAAGCTCGTCGCCCTGCCTGAGCCCGCCGGCCAGATAGGCTATATGGAGGCCGGACGTGGCGGAATTGACCGCTACGCCGTACTTCGCGCCGATGTAATCGTTGAAATCCTTTATGAAACGCTGTGTTTTGGGACCGGTGGTCAGCCAGCCGGAGCGCATGGAATCCGCCACATCGGCTATTTCGGCCTCGCCCATATCCGGAGAGGTGAAAGGAAGATATTTTTCCCTGATCCTGCTGTCAGTCTTAGCGTCGCTCATTTTGCGCTCCAGGGCCTGTTGGAAACAAGCACAAGCTGCCCGGACAACGGTCCCGGCGCGCCGTAAAGGCGCGTCCCCGCGTAACCCGCAAGCTCTTTCAGCTTGTTCTGCTTGGCTACCAGGTAGACCCTTGTCTCCGACTGCAAAAGTTTCATGGCCCGCTCGTGCGGGAGGAAGTACTCGTCCCGCCTGGGTTCTTCCTGCATGCCGAATTCCAGCTCGCCCGGGACGCCGTATATGAAGACGCGGCGGCCGGTGTAGAAACTCATGCTCTGGAAGAACCTCTCATAGTTAGCATCATACGAAATTATGACTTCTCCTTCCTTGTACTCCCTCATTATCGCCCCGGCCATATGCCTGCGCGAAAGCATGCGGTCAAGAGAGATGGACGCGAAAAGCGCCAGCGAGATGAAGATGACGCTGCCGCTAATAACGGCGTAGAAAATTCCCGCGCCGCGGCCGCGCCGTATCTCGATAAAGAGATGGACCGTGGAAAGCAGGAGGAAAAGTCCCGGCAGGAAGAAGGAGCCCGCGGCCTCCGGGCCGAGGTCCCGGATATACTGCGGCGCGATTATCATGGCCGCGCCCAGCAGGATGTTCAAAATCACCAGCGGAACCGCGAAGGAGCGGACCAGCCTGCCGCCGTTTTCCAGGCCGGAATCAAGCCATTGCGCTATCCAAAAAGCCAGCGGGGGGAAAACCGGCAGAATATAAGGAGGCCGCTTGGAACTGGAAACGCTGAAGAACGCGAATATAAGGAAGAACCACAGGAACATGAATATATCGGCGCGGGAAGCACCGAAACCGCGCTCCCGCACGGAGGAAAAGCGTTCCTTGAGCGCGGCGGGCAGGGCGCATATCCACGGGTACATGCCGCCTATGAGGACCGGGATAAAATACCACCAGCCGCCCGTACGGTGATGCACCTTGCTGGAGAACCGCTGTATGTGTTCGCGTATTATGAAGAAATCGAAAAACTTGGGCTCGCGCGCGCATATGGCTATAAACCACGGCAGAGTCACGAGGGCGCAAAGGGCCGCGCCGGTCGGTATGTACAGGTCGCGCCAGCGGTTCCACTGGCGGGTAAGCGTAAGATACCAGAAAATGACCGCGCCGCCCAGAACGAAAGAAACCGGGCCTTTTACAAGGCAGCCGAGACTGAAAAGAACATAGGAAAGATGGATGTTCAGGCGGGGGGAAACCTTCAGCTCAAAACCGGCGTAGAAGCACCAGAGCGCCCAGCAGAACAGCGCCGTAAGGAGCATATCCAGTTCCGGTATCTGCGCGTAGGCGGCGAAGCCCACGCAGGTGGTCAGCACCGCGGCCGAAAGCGCGGCCACGCGTGTGCCGGAGAGTTTTTTCGAAAACCAGTAAATGCCAAGAACGCAGGCCAGCGCGGACAGTATGGTCGGAAGGCGGACGGCGAATCCGGTCGCGCCGAAGATTTTTATGGAAACGGCGTTCAGCCAGTAGCCGAGAGGGGGTTTTTCGAAATACCGGACGAAATTGAGATGGGGGACAAGCCAGTCTCCCGTGGCGACCATTTCCCGGGCTATTTCCCCGTAGCGGCCCTCGCCGGGGTCCCAGAGGGCGCGCAGCGCGCCCACTGCGGAAACAGCGCCGCCCAGCAGGCCCAGCCACAGCCAGAGCAGCCAGTTCCTTCTGCCGAAACCGTGCCCGAGTTCGGAACCTTCGCCTATGTTCATAATGTGTAATTTTATATTTAAGCGAGAGGGATTTCCACCCCCTGTTCGGCGATTGCGCCCTCGCCACCTCCAATAAATAGCTATAATTTATGGAAGTCGCGCTAAATTACAGAGGCTTCAAGATGAGAAAACTTTTTCCTTTATTTCTTCTGCTGGCGTCCCCGCTGTCGGCCGAAGTGGTCTGCCAGACCGGAATGCCGGGACCGTGCTTCCTGTCATCGGACAGGCAGTGCGTGGAAGATTACGCAAAAAACGTCACAGCGCAGAACGGACATAACGCCTACTGCGGAATGCTTGAACTGGCAACGCTCTACTGGCAGACAGGCCAGCCCGAAAAAGCGCGCGAAACCGCCGCGAAAGCGGCGGCATCAATGCCGGACGAACCGCAGGGCCACATACTGCACGGCTGGATACTTTATTCCAAAGGCAAGGCGGACGAATCCTTTAAAGCTTTCGAGAAAGTCCTTTCCTCCGCCGCCAAACCGGACGAAGCGGCGGAAGCCAGGCTCGGCATGTCTTTCGCCCTGCTCAAGAGCAAAAAATACAAGCAGGCCACGGAACTGCTGAACAACCTCTACGGCAGGAATCCATACACCATTTCCCTGACCGCGTATCTGGCAGCCCTCGGTTACATGGGCCAGAACCAGCCCCAGACCGCCATGACCTACTTCCAGCAGGCGCTCACGCACGATTCATACAATCTTCCCGCACTGATAGAAATGGCGGCCATGTATGAGAGCAATGACAACCAGATACAGGCCATGCAAAGTTACGCCATGCTTGCCATGCTGGATCCGGAGAACAAGACATGGACCGGCAAGATGAACAAGCTGTCCACCAGGCTCTCAAAACCCGCGTCCTCCTTCCTTTTCTATACCAGGCTCAACGTTCCGCTCCAGCAGGAGCCCGCCATCACGTCCTCCACGCCGGCGCTGCGGGTGGCCCTGTTCTCGGGTGAGGACAGCAGCCCCGACGCCCTGCTCGGTTTCGAGATAGTTTCCAGCTCCAGCTTCACGCTCACGGATTCCCGCCTGGGAGAGATAACGCGCATGCAGAGCGGCAAATCATGGAGCGTGGAATTCAACCCGGCAAACGGGCACGCGCAGCTGAGGGACAGTTGGGGCAACACTGAATATTCCTCTCCCAACGGCTTCACCATAACACCCGGCATAAACGGAGCCAGCATACTTATAAAAAACGCGCGCGGAAGCTCCCTTTTCAACCATAACTACGGCGACAAGGAACTGAAGGGAACCATCACGGTCCATCCCTCCACCTCGGGCCTCAGGCTCGTCAACGCCGTTCCGCTGGAGGATTTCATTCCGGGGGCGGTGGCCGAAGCCGCCGCCGGAGTACGTGAACCGGAAGCGCTGAAGGCTCTGGCCGTGGTGATACGCACCGAGGCGGTGGAATACTCTTCCCGCCCCATAGCGGCGGAGTATGACTTCTGCGATTACCAGACCTGCATACCCTACGGCGGCATAAACAGGGAAAACCGCAGAAGCCTGGAGGCGGCCAGACAGACCGACGGGGAAATAATCGTTTCCACCACCCCGGCCGGATACCATAAGGCCTGCGGAGGAATGACTGTCGGAGAAGTGTCCGACATGAATCCGCTCGCCCCCGGCTACAACAGCGCCTACGGAATATTCCGCTTCGGCTACAAAAATCCGCCGGCCGCGCTCTACTGCGCGCCGGACGACCCGACGCAGTGGTCCCGCGTAAAATGGACGCTCATACTTGAGGGCAAGGATTTGCAGCAAAGGATTGAGAGACACTTCAAGATCGGCGCGATAAAGGCCGTTTATGTTTCAAAACGCGACGAATCCGGACGCATGCTCACGGTCACGGTGGAAGGCTCGGCCGCCAAGGTCGAACTGAACGGATTCTCCAGAATCAATGCGGTTCTCGCGGCGAAAGCCATGCGTTCTCCCCTGGCCGCGATACTGCCAATCTATTCCGGCGGGACCATCCGCCAGTTGATAATACGCGGCACAGGAACAGGCGACGGGAAAGGCCTCTGCATGGCCGGGGCGCAGAACATGGCGGCGACAGGAAAGACCTATAAGGAAATACTCGCCCATTACTTCCCCTCGGCGGGCATGGCCGATCTCACGCCGGACGGCCCCACGTCGGCGGTATCCCTGCCCCCGGACACGCCGGCCCAGACACAGGACAAGCAGCAGGATGCGGCGGAACCGGACTACGGCATAAAACCGGCGAAGCAGGTCAGGAACAGGCCATGGATGATAAAGCCGATGCAGTGAGCGGCAAGGCCCGCCTGAAAGTCTGCCACATAATTACAAAACTGGAGCTGGGCGGCGCGCAGAGGAATACTCTCTACACCGTAGCCCATCTGGACAAGGAACGGTTTGATGTCTCCCTGGTTTGCGGCAGAGGGGGAATGCTGGATGGAGAGGCTACGGAGTCATGCCGGAACACGGTGTTCTCCCGGCATCTCGTCAGGCAGATAAGCCCGTGGCACGACGCCGCGGCTATAACGGAACTGCGTTCGATACTGCGCCGGCTCGGACCGGACATAGTCCACACGCATTCTTCCAAGGCCGGAATAATCGGCAGGATTGCGGCGAAGGCGGCCGGAGTGCCGCACATAATCCACACCTTCCACGGCTTCGGCTTCAACAGCGAACAGCCCTGGCCGGTGCGAACGGCCTACATAAACGCGGAAAAACTCTGCGCGGCCTTTTCCGAAAAACTGATTTTCGTCTCGCGCGCGAACATGGACGAAGCCCGCGCGCTGGGAATCGGGAAGCCTGAAGGTTACCGCCTTATCCGCAGCGGAATCAGACTGGACAAATACCGCGGGGAAAAGCCGGACCGAGCCGGAGTCCGCCGGGAAATGGGATTCGAGGAAAACTGCCCGCTGGCGCTCTGCGTAGGCAACATGAAACCACAGAAGAACCCTCTTGAGTTCGTGCGGATAGCGGCTGAAACGGCGCGCCGTGTTCCCTCGGCCAGATTCATTTTCACAGGCGACGGCCCCCTGCGCCCGCAGGCCGAAAGCCTGGCACTGGAACTGGGGCTGAAGGGGAAAATAGCTTTCCCCGGATGGCGGGAAGACACGGCAAGACTGATGGCCGCCGCGGACCTGTATATGCTGGCTTCCCTTTGGGAAGGGCTGCCCCGCAGCATTGTGGAAGCGCTGGCCTGCGGACTGCCGTGCGCGGCCTACGCCACGGATGGCGTGTCGGATATCCTGCGCGACGGAGAAAACGGGTTCGTGTTTGCGCGCAAGGACAGCGCGGGGCTGGCCTCAAAGGCCGCGGCGGTTCTGTCGGACGCGGAACTGCGAACCCGACTGGCGAAAAATGCGGCTGGAACGGATTTGCGGGAATTTGATATAGACTATATGGTCGCACAGCAGGAACGGCTTTACATGGAAACGGCATGCATCTCAGCATAGTCATACCCGTATACAACGAAGCGGGCAACATAAAGGCACTGGCGGAAGAGATTGAAGCGGTGCTGCCCCGCCTCGGCGGAGAAAGCGAGATAATCTGGGTGGACGACGGCAGTTCCGATTCGTCCTACGCGGAGCTTTCCGCGCTCGTCCGCGCGGGCGGCCCGCACAAGGCGGTGCGCTTCGGGCGCAATTTCGGGCAGACAGCCGCCATAGCGGCCGGCATAGCCGAAGCGTCAGGGGAATTCATAGCCCTGCTGGACGCTGACCTCCAGAACGACCCGGCCGACCTGCCGGCGATGCTCGCCAAAATGGGAGAGGGGTTCGACGTCGTAAGCGGCTGGCGAAGGGACAGGAAGGACCCTTTTCTCACCAAGGTCTTCCCCAGCCGCGTGGCGAACGCGATAATAGCGTCCGTGACCGGAGTGCGCATACACGACTACGGCTGCACGCTGAAGGTCTACCGCTCCCTTTACCTTAAATCGTTCAGGATTTACGGCGAGATGCACCGCTTCATGCCGGCTTTCGCGGGCGCGATGGGAGCCCGCATAGCCGAGCTGCCCGTCCACCACAGGCCGCGAAGCAGGGGCAAATCGAATTACGGCCTCACGCGCACGGCGAAGGTCATGCTGGACCTGGCCACGGTTAAATTCATGGGGCAGTACCTTTCGAAACCCATCTATCTTTTCGGGGGCTGGGGCCTGCTGCTCGGCTTCACTTCGGTGATACTGGCCGCCGTCACGCTTTACAAGAAGTACTGCATGGGCATATTCGTAAAGGACCAGCCGCTGTTCCTGGTGGCCATATTCCTTGGAATAATAAGCGTGCAGATGATACTGCTGGGGCTGCTGTCGGAGATAATATCCCGCACTTACTACGAGATAAACAGCCGCCAGCCATATTTCGTAAAGGAGAAAGCCGGTTTCGGAGCAGAGGCCGCAAAACGATGACACACCACCACGACCAGAACGAATACGACATTCCAAAGGACCTGCAGCTTGCCACCTCCGATATCGTGGCGATGGGCGGGCTGCAATGCTTCGTCAAGCTGGACACCGCGGATTTCGCGGAGCAGACCCGGGACTCCGGCAAACTGGATTCCGCATCGCTGGACCTGAACATTTTCGTAGGCACCACTGACATACTGGTGGAGGGGAAAGTGAAGGGGGAACTGACCGTTCCCTGCTCGCGCTGCCTGAAGGAATGCAAGAGCCGCTTCAGCGAGGATTTTTCAGAAACAGTCGCCAGCAGCGCCCCCATAATTGATATAATGTCCATGGCGCGCCAGACAATGGCCCTGACTTCCGAGATGAAATATCTCTGTTCTCCGGAGTGCAAGGGGTTGTGTCCAGTATGCGGCGCGGACAAAAACGTGAAGGACTGCGGCTGCCAGAAGAAGGATACGCGGCCGTCACCTTTTTCCGTTTTAAAAGAGAAGTTAGGCAGGAAAACAAAGGAGTAGGTAAAATGCCCAACCCAAAGCGTAAACATTCACCCGCACGCCGGGATTCTAGAAGAGCGCAGAACTGGAAGCTGGAGCTCGGTTCGATGTCCAACTGCCCCAACTGCGGCTCCCTCCGCAAACCCCATCAGGTCTGCCACGTCTGCGGCTACTACCGCGACAGAGTGGTAATCCAGGCCAAGGAAAAAGCCCCCAAGGCCCCGCCGCAGCAGCCTAAAGCCTGAGCGAAAGGCGCGCAAAGATGAAAATCGCGCTTGACGCACCGGGCGGCGATTTCGGGACGGCCCCCAATATAGAGGGGGCCCTTTCCGCTGTCGCGGCTTTTCCGGACATTGAGGTAATCCTCGTCGGAGACGAGGCTTCCCTCAGAAAGGAACTGCAGGCCCGCGGCGCGCAGGACAACAAATCCATCTCCATCCACCACGCGCCCGACGTGGTGGGGATGGAGGCTGAACCCGTGCAGGAATGCCGGGAGAAGCCGAATTCCTCCATCATGGTGGCGGCAGGGCTTGTCGGGAAAGGCCAGGCCGACGCCGTCGTCTCCGCCGGCAACTCCGGCGCGGCGATGGTGGCCTCACTTTTCAAGATAGGCAGGATAAAGGGCATAGCGCGCCCGGCGATAGCCGTGCCGCTTCCCGGACTGCGGGGCTTCACCCTGCTGCTGGACGGAGGCGCGAACACGGAATCAAAGCCCCAGCATCTTCTCCAGTTCGCCATGATGGGCAGCCTCTACTACCGCCTGGTGTACAAGGCCGACAACCCCACCGTCAGCGTGCTCAGCGTGGGGGAAGAGGAGACCAAGGGCAACGAGCTGGTCAAGGAAACCATTCCCCTGCTGAAGACGTCGGGCCTCAACTACATCGGCCCGGTGGAAGGACGGGACATACCGTTCAACAAGGCGCAGGTGGTGGTCTGCGACGGCTACACGGGCAACATAGTTTTGAAGCTCAGCGAAGGCATGGCCAAGGCCATGTTCCAGCTGATAAAGGAAGAAATAGAGAAGAGCGCCATATATAAAATCGGCGCGCTCCTCTCCAAGCCGGCTTTCAAGGCGGTCAAGGTCCGCACGGACCCGGACACCGCCGGCGGCGCTCCCCTGCTCGGCATCGACGGGGTCTCCATCATCTCGCACGGTAAATCCGGCGGGCACGCCATGCACAACGCTCTCCGCGTCGCGCGGGAGATGGTCCTTTCCCGCACCGTGGACATGATACGGCAGGAAGTCGCCAAGATGAATCTCAAGGCCGCCGACGAAACAGAGGCGGAAGGCACTCATCCATGAAAAAACTGGAAGGCAAAGTAGCCGCTGTCACGGGCGGGGCCAGGGGCATAGGCATGCACATCGCCCGCGCCCTCGCGCTGGAAGGCGCGAGCGTGGCGATATGCGACGTCGCGCTGGATGACGCCCGGAAGACCGCCGCCGAATTATCGGCGGAGACCGGCTCCAAATGCGAGGGCTTCAGCGCCAACGTGGCCGACGCCGCGCAGTGCGAAGCCTTCGTGAAGGATGTGATGGAGAAGCTCGGCGGGCTGCACATACTGGTCAACAACGCCGGGATAACCAGGGACAACCTGGCGGTCCGCCTCAGCGAGGCGGACTGGGACGCGGTACTGGACGTCAATTTAAAGGGCTCGTTTCTCATGTCGAAAGCGGCCCTGAAGCACATGATGCGAGCGCGTGAAGGACGCATTGTGAACATCGCCTCTGTGGTGGGGCAGATGGGCAACGCGGGGCAGGCAAACTACTCCGCGTCCAAAAGCGGCCTCATCGGGCTGACGAAATCCCTCGCCAGGGAATTCGCCTCCCGGAACGTGCTCGTGAACGCAGTCGCCCCGGGTTTTGTTAAAACCCGGATGACCGACGCCCTGCC
>CAYPTM010000056.1:0-10508 GCA_964413345.1 uncultured Elusimicrobiales bacterium | reverse complement strand
AGGAGGGTGTTGCTCGCGGCGATTTGCGTCATCATCCCGGCTCCGGCCAAGGCCATGAATATAAGGGAGAACCACAGCGAACTGGAGAACGAGAGTATCGCTATAGCGGAGCCCATCATTATCGCGGCGTAGGGAATATAGGCGCAGAGCTTGAAACGTTCCTTCAGTCCGGCGAGGTATACCGCCATGACAAGGGCGCCGACGCCTGTGGCGCAGACAAGCCAGCCGAGGGTTTCCGGTCCGCCGCCGAGCGCCTCTTTCGCGTAGACCGGCATCAGCATCTGGTAGGACATGCCAAGCAGGCTTACCGTGCCCAGCAGTAAAACTATATATTTAAGCGGCAGGGCGTTTATGTAGCGGAAACCTTCGGCCAGTTCCGTCATTATTTCCTTATTCTTGAGCGGGCGTTCCCTGGGGATTATATCCATGCGCAGAAGGGCGGCTATTACCGCTATGTAGCTTAGCGCGTTCAGCAGAAAACATACCCCTTCCCCGAAAGAGGCTATCGCAATTCCCGCGAGCGAGGGCCCCACCAGTCTCGCGGCATTTACCATGGAGGAATTAAGCGCTATGGCGTTTGGCAGGTCTTCCTTGCTGCCTATCATTTCCACGAAAAAGGACTGGCGGACCGGCATGTCGAACGCGTTTGAAAAGCCCAGCAGGGCGCCCAGGGCTATCACGTGCCAGGCCTGCACGTGGCCCGAGAGCGTCAGCGCGGCGAGCAGGGCTGCCTGCACCATGGCCAGCACCTGCACCCAGATGAGGAGTTTGCGTTTGTCATACCTGTCTGCGAAGACGCCGGCGAGGGGGGAGAAGAACGCCGCCGGAAGCTGCCCCAGAAAGCCGGTCATGCCAAGCAGCATGGCCGAGCCTGTCAGCCTGTAGACCAGCCAGCCCACCGCTATCTGCTGCATCCATGTGCCCGTGAGTGAAATGCCTTGCCCGTATATGAAAAGGCGGAAGTTCTTGTGGCGCAGGGCGCGGAAGGTGTTCTGGATGTCCATAGGTAGATTATAACACCGCCATCTGCCACGCTCCCATGACGCCGTATATGTCCGGAGATGGGCGGGAAAAGCTATACTTTTGGCATGAAAAGATTTCTGCCCTTCCTGCTTCTGCCCTTTGCCGCACTGCCCGCTTTTTCTTCAGACGGGCTGGACCTCTCCGGCCTTGACCGCAAGACCGACCCGTGCCAGGATTTCTACCAGTTCGCCTGCGGCGGCTGGCTGAAAAACAACCCTATTCCGGCCGATCAGTCCAGTTGGGGCCGTTTCCATGAAGTTGCCGAGAAAAACCGCCTTCTGCTCAAGGATATCCTTGAAAAAGCCTCCGCCGCTGAAAAGCCTTCCGCTGAAGAACAAAAACTGGGGGATTTCTATTCTTCCTGCATGGATGAGGAGAAGGTAGAGTCGCTGGGGGTTGGGCCCGTCCGTCCGGAACTTGCTCGCATCGACGCGCTGAATTCCACTCTTTCCCTGCCGGCGGAACTTGGCCGTTTCCATTCCGAGGGAGTGCCCGCACTGTTCAATTTCGGTTCGGAGCAGGATTATAAGGACGCGACGCAGTTCATCCCTGTCATAAGCCAGGGCGGGCTTGGTCTGCCCGAACGTGATTACTATCTGCGGGAAGACGCGGAATCGGTAAAGCTGCGAGGGCAATACGTCGAGCACGTGGGAAAAATGTTTTCCCTGGCCGGCTATGACGCGCAATCCTCTTCCGCCGCGGCGCGCGCTGTGCTCGCCATAGAGACTGAGCTTGCACGGGTGTCGCTGGACAATGTCGCCTTGCGCGACCCCGCCAACACCTATCATAAAATGACGCCCGAAAAGCTTGCTGCGCTTACCCCCGGTTTCGACTGGAACGCCTACTTCTCCGCGGCCGGACTTAAAAAATCCGCCGCGCTGAATGTTTCCATGCCGGATTTTTTCAGGGGAATGGACAGGCTGCTCGCCTCCATCCCGCTGGACGCCTGGAAGACGTATCTTCGCTGGAACGTTCTTAACTCTCGGGCGGACCTGCTGCCGCGGGCTTTTGTAAACCAGAATTTCGATTTTTACGGGAAAACGCTCAGCGGCGCGAAGGAACTGCGTCCCCGCTGGAAACGCTGCGTGGATCAGGCGGACGGCATGCTTGGCGAGGCGCTTGGTAAAAGCTACGTGGAGCGCGCTTTCGCCGGCCAGTCCCGCGAAAGGGCGATTGAGATGGTCCGCAACATCGAGAAGGCGATGGGAGAGGATATCGGGGCGCAGGACTGGATGTCTCCCCCCACTCGCAAACAGGCTCTGGTGAAACTGGCGCTAATAGAGAACAAAATCGGCTACCCGCAAAAATGGCGCGACTATTCCGCCTATTCCGTGGCGCGGGAGGATGCGTTCGGCAATTTCGTCAGGGGCTGGAATTTCGAACTGCGCCGCAGGCTGGACAGGATTGGCAAACCGGTGGACCGGAGCGAGTGGGATATGTCCGCCCCCACGGTAAACGCTTATTACGACCCGGGCATGAACACCATCAATTTCCCGGCTGGCATACTGCAGTTCCCGTTCTTCGACGCCAAGGCCGACGACGCCATAAATTACGGCGGCATAGGGGGCATAATCGGGCACGAACTGACGCACGGCTTTGACGATCAGGGCCGCAAGTTCGATGAAAAGGGCAATATGCGCGACTGGTGGACCGAAAACGACGCGCTGGAGTTCGACCGCCGCTCATCGTGCTTCGTTAACCAGTACTCGTCATTCACCGCCGTGGGCGATGTCTCGGTCAACGGCAAGCTTACGCTGGGGGAGAACACCGCAGACAACGGCGGCCTCCGCCTCGCGCTTATGGCGCTTGAAATGGCTTCCGCCGGAAAGGAGTCCGAAGGCGCGGACGGTTTCACTCCCCGGCAGCGGCTTTTCCTTGGCTGGGGACAGGTGTGGTGCACGAACTACAGGGACGAATCCCTCAGGATGCAGGTGTTGACGGACGAGCATTCCCCGGCCAAATACCGCGTGAACGGCGTGGTGATAAACATGCCGGAATTTTCCTCGGCTTTCTCCTGCCGGAAGGGAAGCCCGATGGCCGGCGAAAAGCCCTGCCGTGTCTGGTAGCGCACTCGCGGAGAACTGAAATGAGCCTTCAGGGGCATTCCCATTGGAAGTTGTGGACGCTTGGCGTCCTGCTTTGCCTTTCCGCCGCCGCGCTGCCAGTGTTCCTGCGCTGGTTCGAATATTCCTGCCTTTATTTCCCGGACAAGAACGTAACACGTTCGCCCGACAGCCTTGGCATGCGCTGGGACAGCCGTTCCATTGTCACCGCGGACAGGGTCCATATACGGGCCTGGCATGTCAAGGCGCGCGCGGACGGGGCGCCGCTTGTCATATATCTGCACGGCAACGGCGGCAATATCGGCGACTATCTGGACGAGGCGTCCGTGCTGGTCGGCATGGGGCTGGACGTGCTGCTGGTGGAGTATCGCGGTTACGGGGAGAGCGCCGGTTCCCCTTCCGAGAAGGGTTTTTATCTCGACGCGCAGGCCGCTTATGACTGGGCCGCGGGCGAACTTGCCCCGCCCCGCGTGGTTGTCTTCGGGCGTTCACTCGGCACAGCCGTGGCGGCGGACCTCGCCGTGAACCGGCCCGTGTCCGCGCTGATTCTGGAAAGCCCGTTCACCTCCGGCGTGGAGATAGGAAAGGAGAAGTTCCCCTGGCTGCCGGTGCGCCTCATCATGACGCAGAAGTATGACACCATCTCTAAGATAGGGCGGCTGAAGTGTCCTTTGCTTGTGTTGCACAGCCCGGATGATGAAGTTGTCCCTTTCCGTATGGGCCGCAGGCTGTTTGAAACCGCGGCAGTGCCAAAGGCTTTTGTTGAACTGCGTGGCGGGCACAATGACGGCTGGTCGGCTTCAGGCGGGGTTTTCGCGGATGGTGTGTCCTCGTTTATTAAGGCAAACCTGAAATAGACCTTCTCCCAGCCAAAATAAAAACCGCCCCTCGTTACGAAGGGCGGTTTTGTTTTGTGAGGAATATGTCTCAGCGGTAATACTGGTCCGGGTTATAGATGAAGTAGAAGTCGTACGGATCCAGTCGGGGCAGGGCAACGAACCTGACGCCCTTTTCATCCTTCTGCTCGTCAAGGCTGTAGCTGCTGCCGACTATTATGCGGCGGACGGGTTTTGCCTCTTCCTTCTTTTCCGCGTCCGGGTTTTTGGTCATGCCGGTTTCCTCTATTTCATCCACGACCGAGGTGGCCCATTTTAGCGCCGCGGCCCGGTCGCCGAACTCTTCCCAGTTGCCGTCGGAGTTTTTCTGGTACATGCGCTTGCGAAGCTCGTCCAGCGAAATGCCCATTTTTTTGGCTACGGGTAGGTGGAGCCGCTTTTCCCATTCGTTGCGCATTTCCAGCTGTTCCTTCATCTGGGTCATGTTGCCCCACAGCGCGGAGGACATCTGATGGTGCATGATTATGGCGTTGGGGTAGACAAAGGATTTGTCAGCCATCGTGGTTATGACCGCCGCCATGCTGGCCGCCATGGATTTTACGACCACATAGACCGGCGCCTTGCTGGCCTGCATCGCCTTCACTATCCGGTAGCCTTCCTGTACCGAGCCGCCCGGGCAGGAGTCTATCACTATGAACACGGGCGCGGTTGAAATGTTGTTGAAGTAGTGTATGCGGTCCGTCACATAGCTGGCAACGCCGAACATTATCGGGCCGTTGAGCGCGATTCTGCGGTCGCTGATTACCAGCCTGCCGCCGGAGAAGGGCTTGTCTGTGTAGACCGGCTCGGTGTTGCTTTCCTTTTTCCACTCTTCCTTTTTGTCGCGGAGGTCCAGGTCGCCCCTGATTTTATCAAGCCTGCTGTCCAGCGCGGCTTTTTCATAACGAAGCGTGCGCTCTTTCAATTCCAGGCGGCGTATCTCAAGGTCTATTCTGTCCTTCTCCTGCATGTTCGTAAGCATCTGCGTGCGCTGCTGCTCGGTGCGGAGGTCGTTTTCCGCCTTGAGCCGGGCCACCTGCTGCGTTATCTCGGCGATTGTAGTCTTGGCCTTCTCGTCCATCAGCTTGTTGGACATGCTTATCCTGGCCAGCTCCGCCGACTGCAGGGCAAGCTGCTGTTTGGTCTGTTCATCAGCCAGCTTGTTCGCCGTGCTGACGCGGTCCAGTTCCGTGGACAGGTCCGCCAGCATGCTTTTCTGCTTTTGCAAAAGCAGATCGTAGCGCTGCCGCAGTTCTTCCTTCTCTTCACTGATCTGCTGCAGTTTTTTCTTCAGTTTCTGGTCGGCCAGCTGGTTCTCGGCCGTAAGTTTGGACAATTCCGCCTGTTCCGGCGTCTGTGCCGCCGAAGCGGACTGCGGCATAGCCGAAGGCTGGCCGTTTGCCGGGGCCGCGTGGCATACCGCCGCGGCGCAGACCAGCATAAGGCCTGCCATAATACTTCGTGCAAGGAGCATTTTTCCCTCTTTACCCTTAATTTGACTGCTAAAGCTTATGTTAACCTTATGGACGGCTTCCTGTCAAAACTGTGGTTTTTCCCGTGTCTATAAGTTCCAGCTCTATTTTCAACAGGGCCATCACCATGGCGGTCTTGTCCAAGTCGCCGTAAGGGACGCGGAAGACGGTCATGGCGTGGTCACATTCGTCGATAAGTATATGTTTGGTTCCCGGCAGCAGGGTGCTGCGCACCGGGACCAGTCCGTCGCTTTCCAATCCTTTCCCCGCTAAATAATCGCCCAGAGGCCTGAGCGGAGTGGTTTTGTTCAGCCTGGTGGCAAAACTCAATACGGGAATTGCGTCTGTCAGCTTCCCTATCTTTTCCCTGCGCGACGCATAATATTCTTTCCTGCTTTTGGTGCCAAGGCTGGAGAGCGTTTCCCTGTCGCCGCCAAGTTTCTTTAACAGGCTGCCCGCTTTTTCGCTGAGGGTCTTGCGTTCCAGTATCGCGTCGGCTATCTCGGAGCCGAAAAAAGGCGTTTGGATGGTCACAAGGCCTTTTACCTTCTTCCTCGTTTCCTTGTAGGAGAGCAGTGCTTCCAGGGAGTCTATGCCGCCCTTGCTGTGGGCTATGATTATCACCGGCGCGGTGGAGGCTGAAACGGCCTCCAGTATTATTTTCGCGTTTTCCCGTGGCAGGCCGGCGCCGTTGGTGCCGACCAGAACGGCGTCAAGGCCATTCCTCCGCAAGTCCGCGATTTGCGCCGAAAAATACAATTGCCTGCTGACTCCTGCCCGGCTGAAGTCGTAAATGTTGGACAGAAAGCCCGGAACAAAAAGGATTTTATAGCTCTTCAGTTCCGCCGGAGGTTCCGTCCCATTTTTTGCCGAAAACTCAATATAACGCGGGGTCATATCGGCCGCATTGTTTTCGGCGGCGCTGCCTGTTGCGGACAGCGCAGTCCCTCCCGTCAGCAGGGAAAAAAGTATTGCCGCCGTTTTGAAAATGGTTTTCATCTGTATTCAATAATAACAAAGATGGCGCGGCGGCGCGGCGCAATTATATACTTGTACTGTTATGGAAAAGAACGCTGCCTTCGATGTTCCCGATTACCCTCTTCTGGCGAAGAGCCTTTCCGCCCTGCTTGAAGGGGAAAACGATTTCGTGGCCAATGCCGCGAATTTCTCGGCTTTCGTTTTCAACGGTTTGCCGAATCTCAACTGGGCTGGTTTTTATATGGTTCGCGGCGAGGAGCTTGTTCTGGGACCTTTTCAGGGCAAGCCCGCCTGCGTGCGCCTTAAAAAACCGCGCGGAGTCTGCTGGGCCGCCGTGCTGAAGGGCGAAACCGTGGTGGTGGATGATGTCCACTGCTTTGAGGGGCATATAGCCTGCGATCCGAATTCCGTTTCCGAAATAGTGGTGCCGGTAAAGCGCAACGGCGAAGTGGTAGCGGTTTTCGATGTGGACAGTCCGCTGCCCGGGCGTTTTGGCAGAGAGGACCGCGCCGGTTTTGAAAAACTGGCGGCGGTGTTTGCCTCCTCCGCGGATTTAAGCCGGATATGAAGTTTCTGTCAGCCCTGCTTTGCTGCCTGGCGCTATGCAGCTCGGCAATGGCCGGTGAGCGGGCCGTGGCAGGCAAGCCCCAGCGGCGCGTGGTGGGCATTTATGCTAATCACGGCGGGGTTGCGGTTACGTTGTCGGTCAATGGCGTGGAACTTTATTCTTATGATAAGGCCAGGCCGCATACCATGGGCGCGGCCGTAACCAGTGGGTAAGGACGGGGGAGAACGGCTTTTCCGTGCGGCTTTCTTCTCCGGCGGAAGTTTTGGCGGGATTAAGTCCTTATTGCGAAGTGATTATCAAATACGCCGGAGTGAAGGGTCCGTCAGCCGTCATTAAAGAGTGGCGCTGGCCGGAGGATGGCGTGGAGGCACGTCTTCCTTCCGGTTCTGATTTCAATTTTAAGGTGGACGAGCCCGGCCTTGGCGGTTATGTGTGGGAAAGCTCGGCGCCGGTTTCCAGCCCTGACGGGGCGGCTCTGGCCGCAATGCGCGCGGCCGTGACATCCTACCATGCCCTGTTCACTTCCGGCGAACCGGACAAAATGCTTTCAGCCACGGAAGCGCTGAACCGTGAGATTGCTTTGGCCTACGGGCAGAGCGAGAAGGAAAACAATCTGAAAGCCAAAGCCCGTTTTCAAAAACTGCGCGGTACGAAATGGCTGCCGTTGGACGCGGACAGGCTGTCTTTCTTTCCGCAGGCTGGCGGCAGGCTTTTCCGGGTTACGGCTCCCGGCGGAGCCATGCCCATAGCCTCGGTTCCGGACGCGACCGGCTTTCAGGAGGGCTATCAGATGTATCTTGCCTTAGTCGGCGGCAAATGGGTGTGGGTTCGCTAGTCAGTCACCTTGCCAGGCCCTGTTGTGCAGCCAGTAGTGGTTCAGTTCTTCCCTTCTTTTTCCCTCGGTTTTCCGTTCCCTTATTACCTTGGCCGGCACCCCTCCAGCAAGCATGTTTTGGGGGACGTCCTTGTTGACCATCGCGTTCGCGGCCACTATGGCCTGCTCGCCCACGGTAACCCCGGGCAATATGGTGGAATGCGCGTAAAGTTTCGCGAACGCGCCTATCTTTACCGGCGCATAACTGCGCTCGGAGTGGTTGTCCTCGTGGTGGGAATGGGTGAAGATGGTCACGTTTTCCGCGGCGGCGGACCAGTCGCCGAAAGAGATGCCGCCCTTGGAGTCGAAGTAGCTCCCCCTGTTCCACATGACGTTGTCGCCCACTTCGATGTTCTGCCCGAAATTGAAGCGGCAGCCTTCCTCGCAGACAAAGTTCTTCCCGCATTTTTTGAACAGCTTGCCGGCTATCATGCGGCGCAGTGGTATGGCCAGCGGCATGGCGGCGCAGAGAGGAAGCCGGTCGAAGGTGTCCCAGAGAAAGTGCAGGCATCTCTGCTCCTCGCTGTAGGGCATTTCCACTGCGCGCGGCAGATAGTCGTTCCAGAGGCGCGTCTGCCTGACTATCGAAGGGGGGTATGCCGGTCCCCCGAGTATGGCTATGGCCTCGGCTGTGCGTTCCGCCGTAAGCCCGGCGGATATTTTTTCTCCCAGCGCGTCCAGCATCGCTTCAAAAGAATCGGGCATATTCCCCCTCCGCTTATTTCACTGCCGCGGCTTTTATCCAGTCGGTCGTTGTCATCACCTTGCTGAAGCGCATGGCCTGCGTCACCAGTATCGCGCGGTGAAGCTCCTCGGCTGTAACGGAGCCCGCGTAATTGCTTATGGCAAGCGTGCCTGTCGCGTCTGACAGGAATTCCACTCCGAAACCCAAATGAAGCGCCTGCCGGGCGGTGGTGTCGCAGCACATCTGTGTCATGTAGCCGGTAATGACAACAGTATCTGCTCCAATACCGAGCAGCCATTTTTCAAGGTCCGTGCCGGTGAAACTGCCGGGCAGGGTTTTTTCAATAAGCGTTGTCCTTTGGCGAGAGGCGATTTCCGGGTGCAGTTTCCATCCTTCGCTCCCACGGGCAAATACGGGAGAGCTCTCCGGCCCGCTGTGCTGAATGACCGCCACCGGTATTCCGTTTCTTTGCGCCGCGTCCATGGCGGCGATTATGTTCGGCAGGCTTCCCGCCGGGTATGAAACCGGCAGTTTTCCGCCAAAATATTCATTCTGCACGTCTATGACAAGCAGGGCTCTTTTCATTGGTTCAGTTTCTCCTCAGGATGCCTTTGCCTGCACCGTGTCCGAAATCTTCACGTCTCCGCTGCCGCACATTACCAGCACCGGAAAGCCGTCCGGGGTTTGGGGCAGAGAGTTCGCGACGTCACCGCTTCCGGCCTTAATGGTGGCGTTGATTTTCGCGCCGCCTGGAAAGCGGAGCGTGACATCGCCGCTTCCGGCCATTATGCGGCATTCCCCATTGCCGGGCAGAGCGGCCCAGACTAGCTCTATGTCACCGGAGCCGCTTTTGATGTCCGCCGAACCTGTCAGACCCGACAGGCGTACATCTCCGGTTCCTATTTTGATATAGGTTTCGTTCGATGATGTCGTGCCGGACAAGTCGCCGGTGCCGCTGCTGAGCGATAATTTTCCGGCGCAGCCGGCAAGCTGCACGTCGCCGGTGCCCGTCTTTATGTCGAGGCCGTTTTCCATGTTCAGCACTTTGATGTCGCCCGCGCCGGCTTTGATGTCGGTCCTGATTGACGGAGGCGCCGACACTATCACTCCCTGCTCCCCGCAGGTGAAGAAGCCGTTCCCTTTGGCGGTTATGCGCATGATTCCACCCGCTACGGCGACCATGACCTGTCCGCCCGTTCCGTCTTCCTTAACGGCCTTAACCCGTATCTCCTCTCCCGGTTTGCCTGCGGCCAGTGTTATGCAGCCTTTCTTTGCGTATATCTCCAGCCCGGTTATCCCCTGGGAGTCGAACGACTGTTCCGTCACCTTAGTTTCTTCCATGTTTTCCATTTTGATGCCCCCCTATTCGCAGAAAATATTTACTTTATCCCCGTTGGCGGAGTTTACGTTACACTGAAGCTCCTGGAGAGCCTCAATCAGTTCCTCGCCATTCTTGCCGGACAGCTTCTCCAAGTCTATATTATTTTCTTTGAGTTTTTCCTCAAGTCCGGGCGCGAATTTGGAGAGGGAGACGCCGGTCCGTATAAGCTTCAGTGGAACCCGGATGTCCACGTTATCTCCGTCCGCGCTTATGACCTTCACGCGCATGAATTTTGGATTCCTGTTCTGCGGCAGCGCCGGCGTTCCCGTGTCGCCTACCGCGTCCAGCAGTTTCGCCGCTTCCTCCGGCGTTATTTTCCCCTCCGACAGCATTTTAAGTATGCTCATTCTTTCTTCGTTCATAACCCCTCCCTGAATTATATCGCGCGGATAAGGACGTGTTCTCCAGATGCGCTTTTCACATCCACCTTGAAGCCGCCGAAGGCGGCATAAAGCTGAAGAGTTTTCATGTACAAGCCGGCGGCATTCAGCAGTTTCCGCCCGGTGCCGTATTCCTTGCTTTCCTTTTTATTGAGGAGCATCAGCGCCCCTGCCAGGGCGAGCAAACCCGCCAGCGGCAGAAACAGGAG
>CAYPTM010000055.1:0-10587 GCA_964413345.1 uncultured Elusimicrobiales bacterium | reverse complement strand
GAAGAGCTTTTCAAATGCCTTGAATATCTGCGGCGCAACGTTTCGCCGGCCAACGTGCTGGCCCTCGCCCTCATGAAGGCCGAGCCGCACCGCATACCACTGTTCCCCGAATCCTGAACGCGGAGGCCGATTGAGCTCCAGGAAGTATTACATAACCGCTCCTTTCCATCGCGCGGCCTCCACGCCCCATCTGGGTCATGCCTATTCCATAATTGCCGCCGACATTTTCGCCCGTTACAAGCGCGGAAGGGGGCTGGCCGTTCATTTCCTCGCGGGGGCCGGGGCTCACGGGGAGCGTGCCGCCAGGGCTGCCTCCGCCGCGGGGCTTTCCCCGGCGGACTGGGCGAGGGACGCCTCCGGCAGGTACCGCGAACTGTGGCGCAGGCTTAATATAAGCAACGACGATTTCCTCATGACCTCGGAGCCGCGTCACTCGGAGAGCGCGGCCCGGATTTCCGAAAAACTGCTTTCCTCCGGCGATATATACAGGGGACTGTTCGACGGTTTTTACTGCGCTTCCTGCGAAAGTTTTTACCGGGAGGGGGAACTGCCGTCCGGGGCGTGCCCCGTCCACGCCATTCCGGCCGAACCGGTCCGGGAAGAGGTTTACTTCTTTCGCTTGTCAAAATACGCGGATGAAGTGCTTGAACATTATCTGGAGAATCCCGAGTTCGTAATACCGGAGCGCCGCGCCGGGGAGATGATGGATGCCGTGCGCGCCGGGCTTGCCGATGTTCCCGTTTCGCGCGCTTCCGGCGGGTGGGGCATACCCGTGCCGGGCGGAGGCTCTCAGACAATGCTGGCGTGGTGGGACGCGCTTCTTGGATACGTTTCGTCCGGGGAAAGTTTCTGGCCGCCCGACATCCAGCTTGCCGGCGGCGATGGAATACGCCGCCACGCTGTCGTTTTCCCGGCGGTTCTTATGGCGCTTTCCCTGCCGCTGCCGGACCGGATTTTCATTCACGGCGCATGGCGCGCCGGCGAAAAGCGCATATCCGGCCTTTCCGGCGGCGGGCCCGATATCCTTGAGCTTGTGCGCGAATACGGTTCCGACGCGCTGCGCTATTTCCTGTTCCGGGAGCTGCCTTTTGGTGAGGACGGGGATTTTTCCCCCGCCTCGCTTCGCCGCCGCTACAATCTGGAACTGGCGGGCGATATCGCGGGCCTGGTGTCGCGCACGGCCAATATGGTGGACCTTTTTCTTGGCGGGGAACTGCCCGCCCGGCCTCCGAAGGGTGGCTTCCGGCTGCTTGATTACGCGCGTTCCTCCGCGCCGGGAATAGAGTCCCGCATGGAGGCCATGGAATTCAGCTTCGCCCTTGATGAAATATGGAAGGTGATAGGCGAAATGAACCGGGAAATGGCGCGCGTGAAGCCGCGCGAAATGGCGGGCAGCGACCCCGCCGGATTGAAGCTGTTCCTTTTTGAAATGGTATGGTGCCTGCGCATGGCGGCCACCTGGCTTGAGCCTTTCATGCCTGACGCCGCGGTCAGGATACACTGCCAGCTAGGCGTAAGGACACCTTCCCCGCTGGAAGACGGGGGTGCGTCAATTGCCAAGGCTCCTTTCCTCTTCCCGAGGCGCTGATGACTAAACTGCTTGCGTGCCTTCTCCTTTTCCCGGCATTCTGTCTTTTCCCTTCCGACGCCTCCGCGGGGTGGCTGTTGTGGCGCGCGGGGGACATAATTTCTTCTCCCGGCCCGGAAAAAGAGGCTTCGGCGGAATTCATCGCCGGGGCTATGCCCCTCTCCGCCAGGTCAGACGGTGCCGAGATTCCGGTGGAAATATTGCTTCTTGGCAGGCAGTATCAGGTGGAGCACATGCTGTCATCCGCCGGATTCGGGCCGCTTCCTTCCAGCCTGCTCTCTTCCGCGGGCGAAGCCCTGGGCGACGTGATTAATGGCGGGGCTTCCGTCAAATTCCCGCCCGCCCCGGTTTTCAGGATGGATGATCGGACACAGAACCTTTCTTTCGCGCGTCCGGCCGGCAAGCGGGGCCGCATCGAGCTTTATTTGTGGCGTCTTCCTTTCCGCACCCCGTCAAACGCCCATGCCTGGGCAGCCGCGGTCAGGCTTTCCGCGGACGCGGAGTGCGAGGGGGCCTGTCCTTCTCCCCTGCTTTCCCTTCGGAAAGAAGTCTCCTCTTCAAAAACCGCCTCCGTAAGCGTTGTGACAATAAAAAAGGCCCCGTCTTCAAAGACGGGGCCGCGAAGCGTTGTGGTGCTGGCCGTCAAACCGGCCTGACCTGATCCTGCCCCTGCTTTTCGGGCGGCTGCGGTTTTCCGAACGCCAGCATTTTTATCGACTTGAATATCCATGCCAGTATGCCGGAGAGGACGTAAAGCGCGAATATCAGGAAGATGGTTTCGCGCGGATACTTTATTGTCGAATAGCCGAGCAGGACTATGAATATCATGCCGCCGACCGTTTTGGGGCGGAGCAGGTTCCCCTGCTTGAACGCCGCATAGGGAACGGTGGAAACCATCAGGAAGCCCAGTCCCAGCATGAGGAAGGGGATGATGTTGTAGAGGGGCGGCATTTGGTTCAGCAGCGGCTGCATGGCACGGCCCTCGGGGGCGGTTTCCAGCAGGCTGTAGACGATTAGGAAAGAGGCCAGTATGCCGGCCGCGCCCGGTATCGGCAGGCCGGTGAACGACTGCTTGGAGGCCTGCTTGCTGTGGCTCATCACGTTGAAGCGGGCCAGGCGCAGGCAGCCGCACAGCGCGTATATGAAGGCCACCGGGCCGCCCCACTCGTAATCCTTGAGATGGAAGAGGTACATGGTTATGGCTGGCGCCACGCCGAAGGAGAGGAAATCCGCCAGCGAGTCTATCTCCACGCCGAAGGAGCTTTCGCCCTTCACCATGCGGGCCACGCGTCCGTCCAGCGAGTCCATTACCATGGCGCCTATTATAAGCCAGCCTGCGGCCGAGAAATTCTTCTCTATCGCGCGCATGATGGCGAAGAAGCCGCAGGCCATGTTGCCTATGGTGAAGGCCGACGGCAGGGCTACCGCGCCGGTGCGCTTGAGCTTGTCTATGTTCAGCATCACTTCCCCTTTACTTCCAGAGGCCGATTACGGTCTGCGCGCCTTCCACCTTCTGCCCTACGCGGGCCAGCACGCGGACCTTGTCTTTCGGCAGGTAAATGGCCACCTGCGAACCGAAGTAGATAAGGCCGATCTTGTCGCCGGCCTTTACTGTCTGGCCGGGCTTTACCCAGCAGGAAATGCGCCGGGCTATCGCGCCGGTTATCTGTTCCACGTGGGCGAAGCGGTCCCCGTTGGTGAGGCGTATCAGGTTGCGCTCGTTGTTGACCGCCTCCGGCTTGTAGGCCACCTCGAACTTGCCTTTGTTGTAGGTTATCTCGCCCACGGTGGCGTCAAGCGTGGAGCGCTGTATGTGCACGTCGAACACGCTCAGGAAAATCCTTATCACCAGCACGTTGGGGTCGCCCTCCGTGCCGATGGTCATCACGCGGCCGTCCGCGGGGCAGACTATTTCATCCGGCGCGAAGGTGTGGTACCTTTCCGGGTCGCGGAAGAAATAAGCGGAGAAGCCCGCGAAGAGCAGGCCGAAGATGAAGACGTCCATCACGTTCCAGCCGCCCAGGCCGATGAAGGCGAGTATGAGGGCTAGCGCCAGGCCGGCCGCGGCTATATAGAAGCCCAGCCATATCATCGTCATGCCCTCGGGGCAGACGCTAAGCACGCCCTTGAGCGCGTTTTCCACCATCATCTTGAAATCCTGCCACATGCGTTCTCTCCTCAAAAACGGTGATTGTGTGGGCTGAGAGGGAATTGAACCCTCACGGCCTTGCGGCCAACGGATTTTAAGTCCGTCGCGTCTGCCATTCCGCCACCAGCCCGAAATATTATTATTAAATGATACAAAATAGCGCGCCGCCTATGCCCCCTGGATTCTCGTCCGGTCCCTGTTCGCGGCGCGAAGGCCGTATCGCCGGTTCAAAATGGTAATATAGGCCTATGACACGGAAGTCGGTAATAAAGCATATGGCCGCAGGTCTGGTCCTGGTGCTGTTTCTCCTTGCCGTCGCCGAGGGGGCGCTGCGCGTCTTTGCGCGCGGCGGCGAACCCGCGTGCAGGACGGTCTTCGGTCCCTCGCCTGAAGGCGGCTCCCGTCCGGCGGTCGTGCTGCTTGCCGGCGACTGTCTTGCCGACGAGGGGACAGCCTCGTCCCCCGAAGGACCCGCCGCCGAGCTTCAGCGCATCCTTTCAAGCGCCAATCCGCAGACGCCGGTCACTGTTGTAAACAGCGCGGTCTGCGGGCAGAGTTCCCGCCAGACGCTGGCCGGCCTTCCTTCTCTCCTCGGGCGCGCCGGGCCCGATGTTGTGGTCATCCTCTCCGGTAAAAGCGACAGATGGAACATTTCCGGTCCCGGCAGCGGCTGCCTCGATTTCATCTGCTCAACCGCTCCAGTCCCCGCGCCTTACTGCCCTGTCACCCCGTCCGGCTGGCTGGCCAACACCGGCTTGGCCAGGTTTTACCGGGGCGCGTGGCTCAGGCTGCATAAAAAATACCTGTTCTGGCAGGCCGGTTCCGCCGATACGGCGCGGCTTGTGTCCGCCTACGCGCGCGGAAGCATGGATGAGGAGATGGTCCTTTCCTACGCGGACGCCATGCGCCGCCAGCGCCGTACGGAGAAGGTATACGCGCTTTCCCTCGGCATGATAGGGGCCGCAGGCCCGACATCACGCTATTACGCGGAGGATTTGTCCTTTTACAGGCTGTTCTCCTGGGCCGCGCGCGAACGGGGGGCCGAGGCTTCCGCCGCAGGAGATTTGCGGCGTCTTCTCAAATCCCGCCCGGAGTTGGAAAGAAACGAGGCGTTCGCCAAATATCTGTCCAGCATTGAAAACGCGAGCCGCTTCAATGCTCTGGCGGACGAGAGCACAAGTTCCGCCCTGGCGGAGATGGTGGCCCTGTCGCGCAAAAGCGGCGCGGTCGCTATTTTGCAGAACTATCCTGACGGTGCCGCAGTCAATGCAATTATAGGCTCGGCCGCCAAAAAAAGTTCCGCGCCGCTTGTGGACCAGGCGGCGGCGTTCGCCCGTTTCTCCGGGCGCGGCGCCAAATACAGACTTATGGAAGACGACGGTCTTTGTAGAAAAGCCGGGTGCCGCTTCGGGGCGGAAAACGTCGCGGATGTCGTGGACGGAATGCTTTCAAGGGACCGCGCGGTGATTCTTGAATAGGCCGCGCTTGCGGGGGGATGTTTTTGAATATCACTAAACGTCGCTGCCCTCATTGCGGCAGGCTGGCCGTTCCCGGCGCCAGGGTTGCCCTGTCTGACCTTTTTGGCGGTTCCGCTGCGTGTTCCGCGTGCGGGAAGCGTTCCGGCCATGGTACGCTGGCAAGAAGCGTTTTCGCGCTTTCCTGCGCCGGTATTGCCTTTTCCTTTGTCGCGGCGTCGGTGCCGGACAGATATGTCCAGCTTTACGGTTTTCTGCCAGTTCTGGGCGTGTCCGTAGTGCTGGCGGCGGTGTCTTTCTTCAGCGGGCTTGTTCCAAAAAAATAATTTCGGGGATGTCTTCAGGCGAGGCAGGCTTCCGGCGTTTTTGCGGATGGTTGTTCCACTCGCGGCAGCACCGTCATGGTCATGCGCCGCGTGAGGGGTTCCTTCTCTACCGGCAGGCACGGCGAAACGGTATATTTCACGCCGCCGCACAGGGCGCGTATCGCGGCTATATCTTCTTCCGAGAGCAGTGTTTTGTCGAAGGTGGTGCGGAATTCCTTTATGAGCGGGGCGGCCTTAACAATATCAAGGCTGGCTGTCACGGCCCCGGTAAGGTTTGCCGCTCCGCTGACAGAAGCGTACTTGAAAAGCGGGGCCTTTATGTCCATGGCTATCGCGTCCAGCAGGTTTTCATCTATAAGCTCGCGCAGCATGGCCGGGTTGGTGCCGTTGGTTTCCAGCTTGGTCTGATAACCCATGCCCTTTACCATGCGGAGGAAGTCCGGCAGGTCCGGCTGAAGCGTGGCTTCCCCGCCGGATACCGTCACCGCTTCCAGCAGGCCGGCGCGTTTTTGCAGGAAATCCAGCACCACGTTTTCGGACAGCGGCTCGTTGAATTGTTCGCGGTATACCAGTTCCGGGTTGTGGCAGTAGGGACAGCGGAAATTGCAGCCTTGCGTAAAAACTATGGCGCAGGGCTTGCCCGGGAAATCGATCAGTGAGAATTTTTGCAGGCCGCCTATCAGCATTAGTGGATATTGTACTCATTTTCGCGCCGTTTTGGCGATGAGCGGGGGTTTCCGTCTATAAAAAGCGGCCGGGCTTTCGGCCCGGCCGCGATGAACTGTACCCCGTGCGCTCCGGTCAGGAGCCCGCGGCTATGGTGATTGTCTGTCTGTGCGCGTATTCCTCACGCTTGCCCTCGTTCCACTGGCTGACCGGGCGCAGATAGCCGACCACGCGCTTTTGTATATGATGAATGGCCTATAATTTGCATGTTCTTTCATTGCCAGTAGGCAAATGTCACTAAGCTGCCTCAATCGGCCTCACGAAATCAGACGCATTATGTTGCAGCACCGATATTTCATGCTGAAACACTTGTGTAGTCATATCGTTGCGCAAGCTTAAGAGGCTATTGTCAGATACCGGGCTGGAAGTGAGGGTTGTACCCTGGGGATGGATAAGCGCCTGGTGTATCCTCTGGCGGTTCTCCTCCATTTCCTGATCCGCCAGTATTTTCTGGATTGTCTGGTTCGACAAAATTGTTGCTTAATACCTTATTCAGCCAAGATACATTTACCCGGTTGAATGTCTGGGGCCATTGTTGGATGAGCACAAGCAATTTTGACGCGCAGCGATGAGGTTCAAGATCCTTTCTAAGAGTGGTGACTTCATCCGGACGCATTGCAATACCAAAAGCATGTATCTGTCTGGCAATATTTTCTTGTACGTTTGGTGCCGCACGGCATGCCCACTCAAGTCCCAAATACAAGTTCAACCGGCGCGTAGCAGTGTCCAGGCCGGAAGGGTTAAATCCCGGTGAGTTCATCAATTCCTTGTTTTTACCATATAACATATTAGTCAAATATACGGAACGCTGGTATATGGAATCCTTCACGATAGCGATATCTTTTTTCGAGAGATTAGGTAGTGCTTGATCCTGAGATTGATAAAAAAATTCCTTGCCTGCTATCATTTCTCCAAGTATCCACATTGTTCGGCCTCCAATTCCGTGCAGAAGGCGTTGATCGCTGTATTCATTATAAACATCGGCAAGACCGTATTGCCCCAGGTCAGAACCAAAAGAATCAATGTTTGGCATGGCACTGTTTTCATTATTCGCTCTCCATCTTGCTGCCTCAATTTTGCGCATGGCCCAGTAGTAGCGATCTACTTTGTTGTCGGAACTTGAAGGGAAAGCGTGCCCGCCGGCCTTAAGTTCTTCATAGTACTGGACATTTTCCATGTGTATTTTGGCTTCGGAAATATAAATAAATTCCTTGGTTGTGCTGTTTTTGAACAATGTTCTGTCTCTGGCATGTCCCAATTCATGCACAAGTAACGCTGAAATGGTCAATGGTGAGGAGGTTAATAGGTTGTCGTTTATTGAAATGGTTTCTGTATTTGACTGCTCACTTTCATGGGCCAACGTATTGTCATCCTCCATCTTGATGAAATTTATATTTATATTTTGTTTGGCAAGTTCACTTTGTGTGCATTTACCACCCACATGCAAGTTTGTACATATCTCAGCTCCAAGATTTGTGCTCGCCAAAATAGCTAGCGCATCTTCTATTTTCTTCTTTTGGGCCAAAATTTCTGGTGTAACTGTTGGTGGGTCGTACTTTGGAGGTGCGGGGACAGGAATCCTGGAGTCAATATTTCCAGAATAAGCAATAATGCCATTTACACGTGAAAAAGGCTCAAATTTTCCGGTGCCGTCAAAGAATGAGTTCAACGACTCTACTGAAAGATTTACTGTCAAGTTCTGCAAGCCTGAAAGCTCAGGTTTTTCATTACATATAGTCGTGGTGCTTGTGTGGCAGGATGTCGCGTAACTGGTTGTAGAAGTCAACAGAAGGCTGGCAAGAAAAAGTTTGATTATCATACCGCAAGTTCCTCCATTTGTATAAATTGGGTGGCAAAAGCATTTAGTTACGACTGCTGCGATTGTGTGCTTGAAAAATAGCTTCCGTTAGCTCGCTTTCTGTCAGTGCCATAACGGGTCTGGGCTTTTTCAATTTGAATGTTTCAATCAATATTTCGGTCTGTTCCTTGTTAGCGCGAGCAAGATTGCGGCTTCTGTTGCCGGAGATAACGATTAAATGTTTGTCCGGCAATAAAAATGTCGCATCGTATCCTGTATATTCTTTGCGATACCCCACCTTCATCTGCCACAACAGCGCCTGGTATCCGTCAAGGGTTTTATAGTGTTCAAGAGTATCCTGCTGTATGGACTTTGAGAGGAATGGCGGCAGGTGACTTGCTGTTAAACCCTCATTAACGGGAGGGGGGACGGCTTTCGGTTTGGGTTTCATGGGTTTTAAGCTGAATCCAGATACCGGTCGTTCAGCCCAACTGTTTTCCGTCCAAAACTGTGCGACGGAAACATATTCACGGAGACCAATTATAGCGTCTTCATCTTTTTTTTCAAATCCGATGTTGGCAATTGCCGCGATTTCGTAAGGCTTAAAGCCCTGCGGTTTGCAAAAGCTGTACCACTCGTTTTCAAATCGCTCATAGCCTGCCGGGCAGGGTTCGCCTGTCGGTGCGGCACTTTGCTGTTCTGTCGGGGCCTGGTTTCCGTTATCCGCCTTTTTGCATGAAGATAATGTTCCCGCTGCGGCTAACAGCATAATGCAGACTGGAAAGTACTTGTTGAAAGTCATATCGTTCCCCCTCAGTAACCGTTCATGTCATCAAACCATGCAGTAGAAACGTCCCAGGCATTCATTCCTGATAGGGTATATATGTTATTGCTCCGGCGGTTGAAGGTCCACGACATTGGCAGGGAAAAGCTGCGCTCTTTAAAGATTGCCTCACTATTTTCAACATGGACAAGCCGGACCGCGTCAAAAGGTCGCTCTGTGTCTGCTTCAAGCGGCGATTCCTTTCCCAATATATAATAGTAGTACCATACATCTTCCCAATAGATTTGGGGTGTTGCGCAAGCTTTTTTGCCTAGATAGGTCGCGCAATACTGTTTGGCATTGTCAGCCCAGATTTTTAACAAATAATCGTAAGAGATGTGGGTTCGTTCTTCTACAACAGGTCGGTCATTCTCATCGGAGTATTCCAGATTGATGCTCAATTCCTTATAGTTGCTCCGAACTCGCAAGTATTCAATGGAATCCCAATAAACAAAAGTTGTCTCGCTATCAAAAAAACCCATCATAAATTTTGCGGGCTTATAGAAAGTGTAGGTGTTATTCGTATTGATCTTAACGAATTGAAAACATGGAATAATCTGGAAGGTATTTTTCTTCGCATTGTATTCTCCTCTTATAAAAATGAGTTTAACAAGAAAAGATGCACCATTTTTAAACGTGACTGGAACTGCTCCTCCTTTTGCGATATCATCCCATGTATAATTCCAGTTTATATCAGTGGTCGGTGCGGGTCTGTTCAATAGTTGCAAGGGAATATGTTCATCCATATTGGCTGTTTGGGTGGGTGTTCCAAAAGGGACTGTTGCACTTGTGGGTAAGATGGTCGCAACCGGGACAGGCATCCGGGAATTTGTGCTGTTTGTGCTTAAAAGTATCGTGTCCGGGTGGGAAATAAGCGTTCTCGTGTCCTCCAGTTCCCCGGCGGTGGACAGGGAGGCAATAGTAAAAACTAACAGCGCAATAATTATTTGAAAGCCGAAATGATTCTTCATATGCATTGTTCCCCCAAAGCCAACCTACAATAAGTAGGCATACTAGTCAATAAGAGTCTCGCGTGTCTGGCAATAAAAAGCGGCCGGGCTTTCGGCCCGGCCGCGATGAACTGTGTCGCGTGCTCTCCGGTCAGGAGCCCGCGGCTATGGTGATTGTCTGTCTGTGCGCGTATTCCTCGCGCTTGCCCTCGTTCCACTGGCTGACCGGGCGCAGATAGCCGACCACGCGGGAATAGACCTCGCAGGTGCTGCCGCAGTCCGGGCAGGTCTGCACTTCGCCCGGCTTGTAGCCGCAGTTGGGGCAGACGCTGAAGGTGGGCGTGACCGACAGGTACGGCAGGCGGTAATTGGTGCACACCTTGCGGATGAAGTTCTTCAGCGCGGTGGTGTCCTTTATCCTTTCGCCCACGAACAGGTGCAGCACGGTCCCGCCGGTGTACTTGGCCTGGGTGTCGTCCTGCAGCTCCAGAATCTCCCAGACGTCGCTGGTGTAGCCGGCGGGAAGCTGGGTCGAGTTCGTGTAGTAGGGCGGCTTGCCCTGCGCCGCGGTGTCCTTGTTGGCGACGATGATGTCGTGGTAGTTCTTGCGGTCCAGCCGCGCGAGGCGGTAGGAAGTGCCTTCCGCGGGTGTGGCCTCAAGGTTGTAGTTGTTGCCGGTCTGCTGCTGATAGGAGGTGATGCGCTCGCGCATGAAGTCCAGCGTCTTTGCGGCGAAGGCGCGCCCTTCCGGC
>CAYPTM010000054.1:0-10594 GCA_964413345.1 uncultured Elusimicrobiales bacterium | reverse complement strand
CTATCGTGCCCACGTTCACATGCGGTTTAGAGCGGTCAAACTTCGCCTTTGCCATAGTGTCCTTTCCTCCGGGATTACCTTAGTGTTTGTCCTTTAATTAAAACAAGCTGGGGATGGGAATTGAACCCACGACCTTCTCCTTACCATGGAGATGCTCTACCAACTGAGCTACCCCAGCAAAAACTGAGCCGCGCCGGAAACGCCTTCTTCCAAAACTTTGGAGCGGGCGATGGGAATCGAACCCACGTAACAAGCTTGGAAGGCTTGTGTTCTACCATTGAACTACGCCCGCGACGCCGAACCTTCAGCCTTCCTATTATACAAAAAACCTTTTGTATTGGGAACAGGCAAAATGGAACAAACGGGCCCGCGGGCGGCCGGGAAGACGGTTTCTCCGACGGAGAAAGCCACTTCCCGAAACCGGACGCCAAAACTGAAAATTCACAAGGCGCGGGTGGGAATTGAACCCACGCATAGCAGTTTTGCAGACTGCCGCCTTACCACTTGGCTACCGCGCCATAAAACCGCAAAGGGCCTGTTGCCCTTTAGATTATTCTAGCAAACTTGCCGATTATTTAACAACAGAGAATGCTTCCCCGCGGACAAAAATGTCCCGCCCGGAAAGCGGGCGGGACACGGATGCAAAACTGCGTAGGTTTTTATTTCCCCGTCTCCGCGGGGGCTGGCGCCGCCGGCTTGGCGGGAGCGGCCTCCGTCTTCTGGGGTTCGGCCTTCTGCTCGGCCTTTTCCTCCGTTTTGGCCTCGGGAGCGGCGGGCTTGGCCTGCTCCGCGGGGGCGACACCTTCAGCCAGCTTGGCGAGCGCGTCCTTTACGTCGGGAGTGAACTGGCTCTGGGGATTGTCCTTAAGGAATTTTTCCAGCGCGGCCTTCCCCTCGTCGGTCTGGCCGGAAAGGACCAGCTCGACGGCGGAGGTAAACTGCTTGCGCTCGGCGGCATATTTCTTCTGCTGCTTATCCTTGCCGCCGCCCTTCCAGTAGGGCGCCTTGGCGTCCTTGCTCATGTCGGACGCGCGGACAGCCGCCACCTGGGCCACGCGGGCGTTCTGCGCCTCGAAACGCTTGCTGACCTTGCTCTTGAGACCCTTCAGCGTGTCCTCGAACCATCCCCGGTTGGCTTTCGCGTCGGCAGGCTTGGCCGCGTCGGCCGCAAAGGCCGCCACGGAAAACGCCAGTACCGCCGCCAGCGCCACAGACAATGTCTTCATTCGTCCTCCTTTTGCCTTTTTCCGTCCCGCCGCAGACCTAGTTTTCGGAATGCAGCAGCAGATCCGCCTGCTCCCGCAGGGACGGATTCATTTCAACGGCCTTGTCGGCAAATTGTTTTGCGTCCGCCGCCTTCCCGGCGGCAACGGCCGCGATAGCGCGGTTCATAAGTATCTCGGCGTCCGACGAATCGGCCGCGAAGGCCTTTTCATAGTACTTGTCGGCCGCAGCGTAATCCTTGCGGGACAGGGCCAGGTTTCCGAGGTTGTTGAGTGCCGCGCCGTTTTCAGGGTCCGACCGCAGCACGCGCTCGAAACAGCCGGCGGCTTCCTTTTCCATTCCTTCCTGGGCGTACAGGGCGCCCAGTCCGACGAACGCGTCGGGGTCCTCCGGATTGGCCGCGAGCTGCCTGTCATATTCCGCCTTGAGGAAATCAAAACGCATTTTCGCGAAAGTTTTCGCGTCGTCGCGGAAACGCGCCAGCACCTTGGGCGCTTCCGGCACGACGGGCTCCCACTGGATGTTCGGCAGGGTGACCGGCTCGAACTCCTGCCAGGCCTTGTGAACATCTATGATGTGCGACTGCTCCCTGGAAGCGTTATAGGTGGACATGGCCTGGCGGTTGGATTCCGAGAAATCCTTGCCCACTACCGTGGTCTCGAACGGAATCCACCAGGTGTCGTTGAACTTTATCATGCGGTCCGCCGGAAGGCCGGCGGCTTCAGGTGAAGCGAAGCCCGTGTCCACCATCATCGCCACATGGGAAGGATAATCCAGCACAGCGGTATGCACGCCCGCGCCCTCCAGAAGCGTGGCCATAAGGGCGACGAGGTCGTCGCACTGGCCGCTCTTGAGCTTGAGAGACTCCCGCGCCTGCTGTATGGTGTCGAGCGGGTAATCCTTATCGGCCTTTACCGCCTCGTAGGGGCTGGCGGGATTCTGCACGTAGGTGATGCCATATTCCCCGAGAGCGCTCCACATCATCATGACGGTGACCAGCGTGGGGTCAAGCCCGGCCGGCACATCCTTGGGCTTCATGTTGAGCACGCCGCGACCGAAGGCTATCACGGGCGGGTCCTTGGGCGAGATGAAATTGGCCATACGCTCCGTCTTGTCCCAGATGACGGCGGAGCGGGAAAGCACCTTGACCGGCTTGTTGAGCGTTATGACCTGCTCCTTGCCGCGTTCGTACCAGGTCAGCGAGAACTGTGCCTGTATGGGAGTGTCCTCGTTGACGTCCAGTATCCTGTTGTTGAGAGTGGCCATCAGCGACACCTCTATTTTCTTGCGCGGCTCCACCTTCTCGATAATGGTGTCATACGGGAAATCCATGAAGTCCTTGAGAGCGAAGGAAAGCTTCACGTTCTTGAAAGTATTGTCCGTGTTGTTGATGACCTGAATCTTCCCGACGGGATTTTTGAGATAGTATTTGTAGTTCGCCGAGAAGATATAGTTAAGCTCCGGCTTGCCGAACTCCAGCTTGGCAAGGTTCGGGTTGCCCGGCACGAACAGCAGCTGCGAGGAAGCGTAAGCCCCCTCCGAGCCGGTTACCGACACAGCCGACACGCGGTAATAATAGGTGGCGGGCACGTCCAGCAGGGTTTCCGTGAAGGCCGAGGCCGACACCGTGGAAACCCTGGCGAAACCGTCCAGCGGCATGGTGGAACGTGAAACGGAATACCAGTCCACCAGCTTTTCGTCCACAGAAGACCAGGACAGGGAGACCGCGTCCTCCTTGACCTTGCAGACGAGAGAGGAAGGCGCGCCCACCGTCACGCCCAGCCGGTAGGAGGCGATAAGCCCCATCCCCGCGTCGGAAATAACAAGTTTGTTGTCGACGAAGGCGAGCTTGAACGGCTCCGCGAGATTGCCCCGGCCCGAGCCCTTGGAGAAGAAATTGCCCACCCATTTGCCGTCGAGGTCGAACACCTTCACGCGGCACTGCGCCTTGTCCAGGATGAAGAGATACTTCTTGCCGTCGGATGCGATGGAGACGGGGTCCTCCAGCTGGCGCTCGCCGGAACCGGCCTCCCCCCAGACAGCTATGGTCTGGCCTGTCGCCATCATGTGGAAGACCTTCCGGAGCTTCCTGTCCAGGATGTAAAGGGACTGCCCGTTGAAGGAGACGAGGTCTACCGGCTGCGACATCTCAATCTCGCCGGATTTGCCCTTTATGGAATTGATGAACATGCCCTGCCCGTTGAACTGCTGCACGCGGCCGTTGCCGGAATCCGCGACGAAAATGGAACCCTTGTCGTTTATTGCCAGTCCGCGCGGATAGTTGAAACGCCCTTCCTTGGAACCGCCCTTCGGCTCACCAAGGAAACCCGCGAAGGATGCGTCCTTGTTGAAAAGCATCACCCTGTCATTGTCGGTATCGGATACGACGAAGCCCTTATCGCCCCGGTAGGCAATGGCCGCGGGACTGCGGGTCTGCCCCTCGCCCTTGCCGTACTGGCCGAATTTGCGGAGAGCATGCCCGCCTTCTCCAAGCAGAGCGAATTCCTTCGCGTCCGAAAGGTAGGCCGCTATGTTGCCGCTTGGCAGAATGACAAACGCCTCGGCCTTGGCCTTCACGGACGAATCCTGCGCCAGGACGAGCCTGGTGGCGGAAGGGGCGGGAAGGAGCCGCTTCCTCTCCGAGTTCTCGACCACGAATTCGATGGCCCGCTTGTTGCCGGCATCCACCAGCATGATGGTGCCCTTGGGGCCTATCTGCACGTCGGTGGGTTTCGACATCTGCCCCACGCCGGAGCCCTCGCGGCCGAATTCCCCGCTCAAGCGTCCGTCGGGATAATACTCGCGGACCTTGTTCTTGGAAGGGTCAAAGGCATAGAGGAAGCCGAAGTCGTCCACGCAAAGGCCGGTCCCCGCCACGGGGAATTCGGAGAGAACATTCCCCTCCGGGCTTATCTTGACCACCCTGCCCAAATCGGAATTGAGGACATAGATGTTGGCCGAGCGGTCGACCGCGATGTCGCTGAGGTCCTTGATTTTGACGCCGCCGTCGGAGTAGACGCGCAGCAGCAGCCCTTCCGGAGTGAAGGCCTGAACGCGCGAATTGCCGGGGTCGCCCACATAGACGCGCCCGTCCCCGCCGAAAGCGAGGGAATTGATGGAAGTTGAAAACTGCCCGGCGCCGGAACCCTTTGAACCGAAGGAAAAGAGGAAAGCGCCGTTTTCATCCAGAACCTGAATGCGGGCGTTGCCGGAGTCCGCAACGTACACGCGCCCGTCCGGCCCCACGGTCACCGCGGAAGGGGTGTCGAAATCGGAAGGACCGGAGCCCTCGCTTCCGACAAGCTTAAGTTCGGCCTTGGACGAGGCAAAAATCGCCAGCCGGGAGGTTTTGGAATCCACGATATAGAATCTGTCCCCGAAAGCCGCGCCGCCTATGGCGCGCTTGAGTTGAGGAACAGGGAACTGCCTGCCGTCACTTATGTTTTCATAGGCCGCGGACGGAAGAGCGCAGACCAGCGCCATCAATGCGGCAAAAACAGTGGATATTCCCATTGCCATAACCCCTTTGCATAATCTACTTAAGCTACCCTCTATTTTAGCCATATTGCTCCGTTCAAATCAATACTTTACTGGTCACAGGCAAATAGAGACCCCCGGTATTAGGGTATAATGGAGCCATGAACGTCATAAAAGCCGAAGAATCGCTGGTTGCGCGCTGCGGCCTGTACTGCGGCGCATGCAACACTTTTCTCAAAAATAAATGCGCCGGATGCGCCAAAAATGAAAAAACATCCTGGTGCGCCGTACGGAAATGCGCGGGTGAAAAGGGGATACCGTCCTGCGCTGGCTGCAACGAATACCCGGACACGGCCTCCTGCAGAAAACTGAACAATTTCATCTCCAAAACAATCAGCATTTTTACAGGCTCGGACCGCAATGCCTGCATCCGTCGCATCCGGGCCGTCGGCCCGCGGAAATACGCGGAGGAGATGTCCGCCGCGGGAACACACAGCATAAAACGGAAGTAGCGTTTTAAGGATGCAAAAACGCCCCCGGTCCTTTCGGCCCGGGGGCGTTTGTTCAAGCGTGCTGGACGGTTAAACCGCGGCCTTGGAGTAAGACTCTTTCAGCTCCGCCACATAGGACGAATGGAAACGTTTCATCTTTTCCACCAGCGCCTTGACGTCGTCCTTGGGCGGCAGGAATGTGGTGCGGAAATGCAGGGTTCCCGGCTTCTGGCCGAAACCCGAACCCGGAACCACGCAGATGCCGGTTTCCTGCAGAAGCTGCAGGCAGTATTCCCCGTCGCGTTCCGCGTCATATTTGCGGAGCTCGTCCTCTCCCATTTTGGCGGGGTCCACGGAAGGGGGATAGGGCAGCTCGAAGCGCACAAACGCATACATAGCCCCCTGCGGAATGTCCACGGACATGCCCTCGATTTCATTAAGGCCCTTGCCCAGAATGGCGGCCTTTTCCTTCAAATCATCCAGTATCGCGCCGCGCTCTCGAATGTAAAGGTCGTAGCTTTCGTCGCCTTTGACGGGAGGCGCGACCATCAGGTAAGTGACTATCTGCCCGTCCACGTTGGAACAGAGGCCGATGGACTGGAGCTTGATGAGCTCGGCGTACACATCGTCCGGGATGTTACGAACTTCCATGTAGCCGCCCCGGTGGCCGCATTCCCCCAGAAAGCCCTTTGAAACGGAATGGAAGCTGAACAGCGTGACCGAGGTTTCCCCCATGTCGTGCATGACCCTGGCGAAGGAATGGAATTTGCGCCCCTCCGCGTAGACGTTTTCCTGATAAACCTCGTCCGCCATGATTGAGAGTTTATGCTTTTTGGCGAATCGGATTATCATCTCGATATTTTCCTTCGAGAGGACGGCCCCGGTGGGATTGCCGGGATTGATGACGGCTATCGCGACGGTATTGATGCCCTTTCTGGAGGCGGCCTCCAGGCTGGCGGTGAGCTCGGCCTCGTTAAGCTGCCATTCGGCAGATTCGTCGAGATAGTAATTGACCTGTTTCGCGCCGTAGAGCGCGATGGTGGCGCTGTAAAGCGGATACTGGGGTATGGGTATCATGTACCCGTCGCTGGGCTTGTTGGTCAGCAGGGTGAAGATGGACTGCACGCCCTTGCTGGCCCCGTCGGTGAGTATTATCCTGTTGGGGTCCGACGGGATACCGTCGCGGTGGTGAATGAAATCGGCCACAGCCTTGCGGATGAAAGGGATGCCGGCACTGTGGGTGTAAGCGCCGGTGCCGTTGGGGTTTTTTTCCAGTATTATCTGCGCGCGCTTTATGGCGTCTGAAGGGAAGAGAGCGGCGGTTTCCGGCTTGCCGATAAGTTCCGGATACTCCAGCAGGCTCAGCACCTGCCGGACGAAAGTGATGGGTTTCTGCCTGAGGGCCTGCGGATTGCCGATATTGCAGTAAATGACCCTCTTGCCCTGCGCTTCCAGTTCCTGCGCACGGTTGACTATTTTCCCGCGCACGGCGTACTGGGCTTCGAGCAGTTTGGTGTTGACGTTCTTAAAGTTGACCATAGCGGTTTTCTCCTCGAGGGGGCCGGTGGGCCGCCCACCCTGATTATACAAACAAAAAACGGCGGGGCAATATGACGCCCCGCCGCATGTCCGTATGGATAATTTCCGCCGGTATCAGCGCTTTGAGTACTGGTAGCGCCGCCTGGCTTTCGGCTGTCCGGGTTTCTTGCGTTCGACCATGCGGGAATCGCGGGTGAGATAGCCGGCTTTTTTAAGAGCCTTCTTGTTGTCATCCGCAAGCATGGAAAGAGCGCGGGAAAGCGCGTGACGGATAGCGCCGGCCTGGCTGGACGGGCCGCCGCCTACGACCTTGATGGCCGCATCGAACTTGTTGGCCGTGTTGGACACCGCAAAGGGCGCCAGGACCTGGTTCTGATACCGCACGCAGCCACGGAAATACTCGGTCATGGGCTTGCCGTTGATGACGAACTTGCCCTCGCCGGGATTCATGATCACGGTGGCGATGGAGGTTTTTCTCCGGCCGGTGCGCCTTGTTTCGTTGGTTTTGTCTGCCATATTATCTCTGCTCCTCGGAGAAATGGATTAGGCCGCTTTGGCCTTGGCCGGCTTGTCGGCTTTCGGAAGGGGGAAGGTATGGTTCTCGCCCTCGAAAACTTTAAGCCTCCGGAGCCTGTGCTGGCGGAGCTTGTTATCGTCAAGCATCCTCTTGACCGCCAGGATGACCACCTTGGTGGGGTCGTTTTCCATCTGGCGCTTGAAGGGAATCACTTTCTTGCCGTCCACGAAGCCGGTGTGGTGGAAGTAGAATTTGGCTTCTTCCTTGTTGCCGGTAAGGTAAAGTTTGGACGCGTTGGTGACGACCACGAAGTCGCCGCAGTCAATGTGCGGGGTGTAGATTCTTTTGTGCTTGCCTGCGAGGAGGGTGGCGATTTTTGTGGCCACTCTTCCCAGGGGCTGCGAGGACACGTCAATATAATGCCACTTGCGTGATGCCTCGACCTCGCTTTTTGTCGGTATCCAAGTCTTATTCTGCATATGCCTGTCTTCTCCTGCTGAAATACACGGGTACCATTAGTATATAAATTTACCGCCACCCTGTAAACTGTATTCGCGCGCCATGCCAGCCGCAGGCGTCAAAGGTGGCGGAGAAAGGCTTCCGGCCCGTTGAGGAAGCGGCGCATGTCCGAAAAATTGTCTATGTCATCCCATGCCGCCCGCGCTATGCGGCCTTCACGAAAATAAAGGAGAGAGGCTTCCGGCAGGGCCGCTAAAACCGGGGAATGTGTGGCTATGATGAACTGCCCTCCCGCGGCCACGGTTTCCCGTATCATGCCAAGCAGGGCAAGCTGGCGGGAAAAGGAAAGCGGCGTTTCGGGTTCATCCATAAGGAACAGCCCGCCCGGATGCAGCCGGCCCCGGAGAATGCCCAGGAAAATTTCACCGTGAGAACGCCCGTCCGGATTTTCGCCATATCTGCGTTCGATGGCGGCACGCTGGCCGCGCACCGCGCCCTGCGCGAGCTGGCGCGCGTAACCGGTAAAGCGGCGGCCGAAGTCCTCCTCCGCGTCACGGAGGTCTTCCTGCTCGGCGCGCATGCGGAGGGTGAACCCAGCCACGTCCTCCGCCCGCATGAAGAAGCCCCGCCGGCTGCGGCGGCCCCACATAAGGCGCAGTTCCCCGCCAAGCTCCCGGGCGGCGGAGAGCATGGAATCGCGCGCCACCTCCGCCCGGCCCACGCAGGGCAGTTCCGCCGCGGCGGCGATGGCCTCAAGGAGCGTGGACTTGCCCGTGCCGTTTTCGCCAAGCAGGAAAGTGACAGGAGCAGTAAATTCGATTTTTTCCAGGGCGCGCACGGCGGGAACGCTGAACGGATAGCGCTCGGGAAGAGGCTTGACGGGAGCGAGAGAAACACTCCGGAGATTGGGCGAGTCCATAAAACGCGGACAGATTTCCCCGCGGGGGAAAGGTCCGCATGGAAATTATAGCCTTTTTGCCAGCGGAGGACGGACCACAGTTTATATAATCTCTGGGAACGACATCCTCAGGAGGAACATATGCGAAAACTGCTTGCGGCCCTGCTCCTGTCCGTAATGACATGGCCATTGTCGGCGCAGGAATCCACCGCCACGGTAAAAGGCGTGTGGCTGCGCCCCGTCTTTGACGAGGCGAAAGCCGACGAACAGCTGGACACGGTGGCGAAAGCCGGTTTCAACACGGTTTTTGTAGAGACTTTCTACCACGGCTTCACGGTTTACCCCAGCAGCACCGTCCCCCAGCGCCCGGAAACCGTAGGCAAGGATATTCTTGGGACATACGTCCGGGCCGCGAAAAAACGCGGGCTCAAAATACACGCCTGGCTGGAAACTTTCTACTGGGGCGTGGACGCGAAACGCTACCCCTCCATACCGCAAAGCCCGCTATTAAAGGAACACCCGGAATACAAAAGCCTCCTGAAGGACGGCAGGGACACCTCCTCCCAGGAAAACGGGCACATACTGGCAAGCCCGGCCAGTCCGCAGGTACGGGGAATAATAACGGCCATGATAAAGGAAATACTCTCCCGCTATGAAGTGGACGGAATTGCGCTGGACTACCTGCGCTACGCCGACGGCAAGGAAAGCGCGGGTTATGAAACCGCCGAACAGTTTTTCTCGGATACATGGATGAAGGCCGGAGACCTGACGAACGAACCCTCAGACCCGCAATGGCAGAAATGGGTCGAGTACCGGGAGAAGTACGTTCTGATGATGGCGAAGGAAGCGCGCGCGGCGAAGGAGGAAGTCCGCCCCGCGGCCACGCTCGGCTTCGCGATATTCCCGTCCCAAAAGAATACGCGGTACGAATCCACCCGCATGCAGAACTGGCGGGAGATGCTGCGCCTCGGAATACCGGACGCGCTCTATCCCATGTGCTATAAACCTGACGTCAAAGGGGTGGAAAAGGAAGTGAAGCTCGTGCTTGACGCGCGGCCGGACAACTCCCTGGTCAGCATCGTTCCGGTTCTGGCCCCGCAGAGCAAACGGAAAAGCGCCATATACCAGAGCGAGCATCCGCTTATAAGAAAACAGCTCGCCAGGCTGGGCAAAAACGGGGTGAAGGATTTCAGCGTGTTCTGCTTCGACTGGATAGCCGCCGGCGAAGGCTGGGACCTCCTTCAGTGAGGACCCGGATTTTTGTCACTTCAGTCCCGGCTCATATTTCGTGATGCGGCGTTAAGTTTGGTTCAAAAAAAAACGCCCCGCCTTTTATGGCGGGGCGTCCTTTTTCAAATGGCAGTTCAGGCCGGCAGCACGCCTATGCCCGCCTTGACTTTGGAGAGATTGTACTCCCCGTGCGGCAAAAGAATGTTCCCTTTCATGACCCGGTCCTTGACGAAAAGGGGAGTATCGAGGTCGATGAAATTGAAGCAGCCCATTCCAGCCGCCATGTGGGCCGAAGCGCCCATGCTTAGCAGGGATTCCATCATGCCGCCCGCCATAAGCTTGAGCCCGGCGGCGGAAGCCACGCGCGCCATTTCCGCCCCTTCGAGCAGGCCGAACTTGGCGGTCTTTATGTTAACCGCGTGGGCGGCCTTCTCGCGCACTACGCGGACGACATCCGCGAGGCAGGTGACGCTTTCATCCGCGCCCACGCACACCCCGCCAAGGCGGGTTACGCGCTTAAGTCCTTCCCAGTCGTCCTTCGCCACGGGCTGCTCCACGAAAGCCGGAACCACGCCCTTTGCCTTGAGCTTTTTAAGGAAAGCCAGCATGGTGTCGGAATTGAAGCCCTGATTCGCGTCCAGATAAACTGGGCATTTCCCCGCTACCTTCGCCACGGCCAGGACACGTTGGAAATCGGTCTCGGGGTCGTTGCCTATCTTTATCTTGAAAGCCCTTATGCCGCGTTTGTAAATGTTACGG
>CAYPTM010000053.1:0-10609 GCA_964413345.1 uncultured Elusimicrobiales bacterium | reverse complement strand
ATTTCTCCGGCGCGGTCAAGGACTTCGACCGCGTGCTGAAAATCGACCCCGCCAACGCCATAGCCTATTTCAACAGGGGCGTGGCCCTGCTTAAGATGAAGAAGCAGTACGAGGCGGAGAAGGATTTCCAGAAGGCCTGCAATCTCGGCAACAAGGAAGGCTGCTCCGTGGCCGCCAAGCTCGCCAAGAAGGAAGAAAACAAGGCCGACGCTGTGAAAACGCTTCTGGCCGACGCGGAGGTGATGTCAACCAGCGGCCGCGTGGAGGATGCCCTTTACAAGCTGAGAATAGCCGAGGAAAGGATGCCCGATTACGCGCCGATATATTACGCGAGCGCCCGCATTTATTACAAGGAAAAGAAGCAGCGGGAGGCCCTCTCCAGCCTCAACCGCGCACTGGAGCTTAACGAATCCTACGCCGACGCTTATTTCCTGCGCGGCCTGCTCTACAGGGACAGGCGCGACATCTCCAGCGCGCTCAAGGATTTCGACCGGGACATAGCGCTGGACGGCACCGGCTCCCGCTCCTACAGGGAAAAGGCCGATTTGCTCCTTGAGGACAAGGAATACGCCGATTCCATGAAAAACTATATGGCCGCCATTGAAAAAGGGGCCACGGACGCGGCGGTTTATTTCGGACTGGGCGTCTCGCAGGAGGAACTGCTCCGCCTCGAGGCCGCGGCCGTATCGTTCGACAAGGCCTGCGCCGGCGGGCATGAAAAAGCCTGCGGCCGTTCCGGCGACGTGCGCAAAAAGGTGGAGAAGCTTCAGGCCAAGGTGGACGAGCTGATATTGGAAGGCATCAAGGCCTTCAAGACCGGAGACAACAAAAAAGCCCTCAAGACCTACACCAAGGCGCTGGATATCTATCCTTATAGTTTTCAAGCCCGCCTGGCCCGTGGCAACCTCTATCTTGAGGCCATGCATAACGACGCCGCGGCCATAAAGGACCTCGACACCGCCATAGAGGTTTCCTCCTCTTCCGCCGTGGCTTACCGGCAGAGAGCCGCCGCCTACAAGAACACGGAGAACATCGCCGCCGCCCTGTCGGATATCAATCGCTCGCTGGAGCTTGACCCCAGGAGCTTCGAGGCGCTTACCATCAAGGCTTCTCTCCATTCCCTCAATAAGGATTACCGGGAAGCCATAAGCCAGTATGAAAGCCTCATCCGCATGCGGCCCGACAGGCCCGAACTCCACTTCGCGCTTGCCACGACCTTCCAGAATTCCGGCCGCGTGGACAAGGCCCTCGTCCAGTTCGGCGAAGCCTGCCGCCTTGGCATGGACACGGCCTGCTCCTGGAAGAAGAGCCTTGAGAAGCCGAAAGAGACTCCAGGCCTGTAAAAGCCTTTTCCCCAAGCATGAGGCCCGCCTGACGGCGGGCCTTTTTTTATCTGTCCGGCCCGCTGTCAAATCGGGAAATCTCCGGCTGTCGCGTTATTTTCCCGCCCGACGGAACGGGCCACCCGCTATTGCCGAAAACTGTTGATTTTCCGATGTGAGAAAGTGTTATAATGAACTAAGCTTTTGCGAGGTGCGACAAGATGAGGGCGGGTAAACTTCTTTCTCTTTTGGCTTTTTCAGTGGCGCTGTGCGGCTGTCTCAAGCCTGTCCGCAGCGAGGACGACCCCAACCATATAACCGTTTGGGAACAGGAAGACTCCACCGTGGCTCCGTATATCGACGCCACTCTCGAAGCTTTCCGCAAACTGCCCGGCAACGAGCGCGTTACCATCAGCCGCGTGCATTACAGCAACGAAGACCTGCGCCAGCAGTACCAGACCGCCGCCATAGCCGGCACCGGCCCGGACCTTATCATGTGCCCTTCCGATTTCGGCGGGGTTTTCGCCGTGGCGGGCTTCATCCTTCCCGTGGACGGCCTGTTCGACCTTTCCATTTATAATAACGCGGTCATGGAATCCGTGCAGCTGGAAGGCAAGCACTGGGGCATTCCCACTTCCAACGGCAACCACCTGATGTTCATGTACAACAAGAAGTTCGTCAAGAACGTGCCCCAGAATACAGACGAGCTTTTCCGTTACTGCGACACGGAAGGGAAGAAATACGGCCTTCAGAACTGCCTGGCTTTTGACGGGGGGGAACCCTTCTGGTTCACTCCGTGGCTGGGCGGTTTCGGCGGCTGGCCGCTGGACAAGCGCGCTCCCACGCTGGACACCAGGCCCATGCGCGAGGCCGTGGATTTCTATCTGGACCTGCGCTACGGCAAGAAGGTCATACCGCAGGAGTGCGACTACAACTGCATGGATGCCCTGTTCAAGGAAGAAAAGGTCGCTTTCATCATAAACGGCGACTGGTCCGTTTTCAGTTACGCCGCCAGCCTCAAGGATAATTACGGCGTAGCCCGTATACCCATGGTTTCCAAGACGGGTCTTTGGCCCTCGCCCATGGTCAGCGGCAAGTTCTTCATGATAAACGCCCGCCTGCAGAAGGACGAGCGGAAGCTCAAGCTGGCGCGCGAGCTGGTAAAGTTTTACACCAACAGGGAAAATCAGGTCCGGCAGGTGAAGGAGCTCAAGCGCCTTCCGTCGCTGACCGAGGCAAACACCGACCAGTCCGTGGTGGGCGATCCCTTGCTCAAGGCTTCCATGGAGCAGATTCTTGTCGGCAAGCCCATGCCCATGGCGACCGAGATGCGGCCCACCTGGGATTCCATGCGCCAGTATCTTGGCAAGATAATGACCCGCAAGGTTACCGCCGAGGAAGGCATAACCAAGATGCAGCAGGACGTGTCCACCAAGATCGGGGAGATGAACCGATGAATCCTATTGTCGCTTCGCTTACCGAAGTTTTCCAGATGGTTTTCTTCGTGCTGTGGTCGGTTTTCCTCGTGGAAGCCTACCTCTATCTGCATTTCAAGAAGTACGGGGAAAAGTGGTTCACTCCCGCCATGCTGGTGGGCGTCCCTCTCGCGGGGCTGGTGTACGCCATAACCGCGGTCGGGCCGGCCATACCGGGTTCCATCATGGCCGCCATTGTCATGTACGCCTTCCTGGTGGAGCTGGCCGCCATACCGTTCTTCAAGCTGGTGGTGCGGGGCCGCTACAGCCTGCCGCTGATGATGATAGCCCCGGGCTTCATCGGCCTGGCCATGCTGATTGTCTATCCGCTTGTTTTCGAGTTCTACCTGGCTTTCCACGACCTCAAGCTGACGACGCTCAAGGTCTGGGCCGAGACAGGCTCCATCCCCTTCATGGGCTTCCAGAATTTCGTGGACGTTTTCGTTAAGTCGCCGTTGTCCGAGGTCACTTTCTGGCGTCTTCTGCTTAGAACTCTCGGCTGGACTTTCGTTAACGTGTTCTTCCACGTGGCCGGCGGCTTCGCCCTGGCGCTCATCCTTAATAATGAAATAAAGATGAAGGGGCTTTACCGCACGCTGCTGGTCATCCCCTGGGCCATGCCGCAGGTGGTGGCGGTGCTGGCCATGAGGGGAGAATTCCACAGCCAGTACGGTTTCATAAACGTGATGATAGAGCGCACCCTGGCCGTCATGCCGTGGCTCTCCCATCTCGGCATACAGAAGGTTGAGTGGCTTAGCCAGCATCCGTTCCTTACCTGCACGCTGATAAACGTCTGGCTTGGCATACCCTTCATGATGGTGGTCATACTGGGCGGCCTCCAGTCCATTCCAAAATCCTATTACGAGGCCGCTTCCATAGACGGGGCGTCCGCCGTGCAGAAGTTCTGGAATATCACGCTGCCGCTCATGCGGCCGGTTCTGGCCCCGGCGGTTACGCTCGGCACCATATGGACTTTCAATAACATCAACATCATCTATCTGGTGACCGGACAGGCCGGCGGAACGGAAGAGGCCGACATACTCGTTTCCGCCCTGTACAAGGCGGCTTTCACTTACAACCGCTTCAGTTATTCCGCGGCTTTCGCCATAGTTATATTCGCGATACTGTTCCTGGTGTCCATGCTGTGGCTGAAATACTCAAAGGGGACTGATTCCGCTTATGGCTGATAAGGATCTCGAACTGGCCCGTCTTGAAAACGACAGGCAGCAGCGCAGGGACAAGATCAAAACCCTGATACTGCACGTTTTGCTGATACTGGCCTGCGTGGTGACGGTATATCCGCTGCTGCGCATACTGTCGGTATCACTGCGCCCGGGGGACAAGCTGATGTCCACCTCGCTGGCGCTCATACCCGACGGCGCGAGCATGAAGTCCTACGCGGACGTGCTGACCAGCACGCATTTCCTCCGCTGGCTGTGGAATTCGCTGCTCATTACGGTGGTCACCTCCTTTATCGGGGTCAGCCTGGCTTCAACGGCGGGCTACGCGTTTTCGCGCTTCCGTTTCCCCGGCAACAAGCTGGGCCTCACCCTGCTGCTCGGCACGCAGATGATACCCGCAGGAATGCTGCTGCTTCCACTGTTCCTGATGATAATGCGGCTGGGCCTGATAAACACCTATATAGGCATGATAATCGCCTATTCCGTGTCGTCGCTGCCTTTCAGCATATGGATACTGAAGGGCTATTACGACACCATTCCGCGCTCGCTGGAGGAGGCGGCCCTTGTGGACGGCACCACGCAGTTCGGCGCGTTCTACCGCATCGTGCTTCCGCTTTCGACGCCGGCCCTGGCCATAGCGTTCCTTTTCAATTTCACCTCCTCATGGAACGAATATCTGGTGGCGCGCGTGGTCCTTTCCGATTCCGCGCGGTATACCTGGACTCTCGGACTGTTCGAGCTTCAGGGCCAGTTCCTGACCCAGTGGGGCATGTTCGCCGCGGGCTCCCTGCTGGTCACCATACCGGTTTTGGCCGTGTTTCTGTATTCCTCGAAATGGCTTATTTCCGGCCTTACTCTGGGCAGCGTAAAAGGATAGGATATGGCATCTGTAACTTTTGATTATGTGAAGAAAAAATACGGCGAGGTCGAAGTCCTCCACGCCATAAGCCTCGACGTAAAGGACAACGAGTTTCTGGTGCTTGTCGGGCCGTCCGGCTGCGGCAAGAGCACCCTGCTGAGGATGCTTGCCGGCCTTGAGGAAATATCAGACGGCAAGGTCTATATCGACACCCGCCTGGTTAATGCCCTGCCTCCTCGCGACCGCGAAATCGCGATGGTTTTTCAGGACTACGCCCTCTATCCGCACATGACGGTGGAGGAGAACATGAGCTTCGGCCTGCGCCTGCGCAACACTCCCAGGGAGGAGATAGACAAACGCGTGGCCGAGGCCGCGCAGATACTGCAGATAACCAGCTATCTCAAGCGCACGCCCAAGCAGCTCTCCGGCGGACAGCGCCAGCGCGTGGCGATAGGCCGCGCCATAGTGCGCAAGCCCAAGGTTTTCCTGTTCGACGAGCCCCTTTCCAACCTCGACGCCAAACTTCGCGAGGAGATGCGCGTGGAGCTGGCCAAGCTGCACCAGAAGCTGAACGCCACCATCGTCTATGTGACGCACGACCAGGTGGAGGCCATGACGCTGGCCACCCGCATCGCGGTCATGCAGGGCGGCTACATACAGCAGATAGGCACTCCCTCGGAGGTCTACTCCCGCCCCGCCAACCTGTTCGTCGCCGGTTTCATCGGCAGCCCCACCATGAATTTCGTGAACGGCTACCTTGAGCAGGAGGCCGACAAGCTTTACTTCAAGAACGACACGATGAAGGTCCACATACCTTTCGCCATACCGCTGGCAAACGACAAGATAGATTACAAATCCGTCGTGCTGGGCGTCCGGCCGGAGGATATATTCATCGAGCGCGCTCTGGACAAGAAGCTCTCCGACGTCATAAACGTGGACGTGGAAGTGGTGGAGCTGCTCGGCCACCGCAAGAACGTGTACCTGACGGCCGGCGAATACCACCTGCTGGCCACGGTGCCCGCCAGTTTTAATAAGAACCCGGGCGACAAGATGTTCGTCTGGCTTAACCTGGACAATCTGCATCTGTTCGACAAGAAGTCCGGGGTAAGGATAAACTAAGGAGGAAAACATGCAGGAAACACTAGACACAGTTCTTCTCCTGGCGCTGCCCGCGTCAGGCAAGTCGGAGGTGCGGCGCTATCTGGAATTCCAGACCCCGGAAACCTGCCGCACTCAGTTCCACATGGGGCCCACGGTCCAGCTGGACGATTTCCCCTATGTTCACATGATGCGCCGCATCGATGATGAACTCGCCAAGGTCGGCAAGGCCCGCCTTTTCTTCTCCTCTTCCGACAAGCCGTTCATCAATCCCATAGACTGGGGCACGCTGATAGAGCTTATCAATGAAGACTACGTAGACCTCATCAACCGGACCCAGTATTCCACCGACAATTCGGCCGACGCGCTCTATAAGCGCATGGACAAGGCCGCCCTCAAGGTCGGCGGTCCGGCCCGCTACTCCACCGTGGACGAGGAGACCCGGAAGAAAATCCTTCCCGCGCTGGAACCCGAAGCCAAGAAGCTGATGGAAGACAAGCTCGCGAACTACACCGACCTCAAGGGCAAGACCCTTGTCATAGAGGCGGCCCGCGGCGGCAAGCAGGGCTCTTCCATGCCCCTGCCCAAGCCCTTCGGCTACGAATATTCCCTCGCGCAGCTCCATCCCGAAATACTGAAGAAGGCCGTAATCCTTTACATCTGGGTCACACCGGAAGAGTCTCGCCGCAAGAATTCCGCGCGCACCAATCCCAACGACCCCGGCTCCATACTGCACCACGGCGTGCCGATGGACGTCATGCTCAACGACTACGGCTGCGACGACATGGACTACCTGGAGAAGATTTCCTCCAAGCCCGGTACCATAACCGTGAAGGCCGGCGGCCAGACCTATAATCTGCCGATAGGCCGTTTCGACAACCGCGTGGACGCCACTTCGTTCCTGCGCGCCGACCCCAAGCAGTGGGATCCGGCTTCCGTCAACAAGGTGCAGACCTCCATCAAGCAGGCGATGGACAAGGTCTTCGACATGAAGAAGTAGCCGTTCCAGCTAGACTTCGGGCCCGCCTTGCGCAGCGCATTGCAAAGGCGGGCCCGTTTTATGTATGCTGAAGCGATTAAAGGCATGCTGGATAACTGGAGCCATTAATGGATATCGCTTCAATGCCAAAGGCGGAGCTGCACCGCCACCTTGAAGGAAGCATAAAAACCCGCACCATACTGGATATTTCCCGCCGCAAGGGCCTGCCGCTGGCTTCTTTCGAGGAAGCCGAGCTGGACGAGCGCGTAAAAGTCAAAACGCAGCAGGAAAACCTGCAGAGCGTGCTGGACGCCTTCAAGATACTCCAGACCCTTTTCGCCGATTACGATGCGATAGAAATGGTCGCTTCCCGGGCTCTTGAGGCGGCATATTCCGAGGAGAACATAAAGCTTCTCGAACTCCGTTACAGCCCGTCCTTCATGCACTGCCTGTATCCCGAGCTGGACTGGCAGAAATCGCTGGATATCATACTTTCCTGCGTGGACCGTTTCGAGCGCTCCCATGCCTTCGTCGGGGGGATTATTATCATCGCTTCCCGCTGTTATGGCGTGGAGGCCGCGGCCAAAACCGTGGATTTCGCCGTTCTCAACAAGAAAAAGATAATAGGTTTCGATTTCGCCGACACCGAAAATGATTTCCCTCCGCGGATGTTCGCGGCGCAGGGCCGCCGGCTGGCTGAAGAAAACATTCCCGTCACTGTTCACAGCGGGGAGGACGGCTCGCCGGAGAATATACTGGACAGCATAAACATACTGGGCGCCCGCCGCATTGGCCACGGCATAGCGGCTTCCGCGGATAAAAGCGGGCATCTTTTCAGCGTGCTGCGCGAAAAGAAGATAACGCTGGAAACCAATCCCTGGAGCAACTATATAACCCGCGCCGTGCCGGAGCTGGAGAATCATCCCCTGAAACTTTTCCTGCAAAGCGGTTTGAGCGTTACAATAGGCGCGGACGACCCCGAGGCCCTGGACACCAATCTCAACAAGGAATACGCCATTTGCACGGAAAAAATGGGCCTTGGCGAGGCCGACCTGGTGGCCGCAAATATGTTCGCGGTCGAAGGCTCTTTCCTTCCCCCGGACAAACGGCAGGAAGCCGCGAAGCTGCTGGGATTCTCCGGCCACTAATTCCAGGCCCTTTCACGGGGCATTCCTGCCCCCGAATCCGTATTAAATTCCCCTCCTGAACCTGTTTTCCATCTTCGGTCATGGGCCTTTGGGCCCATGGGTTAATGGGGCTCTGCGGCCCTTGACTGGGTTATATATATAATTGATACTGTTATAGAGGAGTACCGTCGAGGGAAGCGACGGCATAATCTGTATTGCAAGGCGGTGTGCTATGAAACCCAATAACGTTTCCAAAATCCTTTTTGCGGCAATGCTGTCCGTGTCCGGCTCCGCCGCTCTGGGGCTTGATACGGGCAATACCCCGTGCCGGTATGTTCCCGGCGAAGAAGACCACGCGCGCACCGAGGCATTCGATCCTTTCATGCAAATGCTGGGCGAGGAATTCGGCAAGGGCGACCTGCTTCCCAAGTACAAGTCCGACGCCAATTCCATGACTCCTGACGGCGCGCTTACCGTCATCGGCCTCAGCCAGTACATTCACAACGTGGCGCCGTTTTTCTCTGCGGAAGACCGCGCCAAGATGATAGGCCTCCTGCGCTATAGATGGGCGACCGCCCAGTCCGCATGGCGCGTCGAGGGTGAAGCCAGCCGCCAGACCGAAGACGGCGACACCGAGCCCGTTTATCCCTCTGTCGAGGACGTGAAGCGGGTGGAGAGCCCCAACTGCCTCGGGACTGTCCGCAAGGACGACGCCTGGGCCATGTCCTACCAGCTGGCGGATTCCCTGAAGGGGAAAAAGGCCTCCCTCGGCAACGGCAAGCTGCCGCTGAATTATGATACCGACAAGCTCAGCCAGGACCGTGTCCGGGAAGTCCTTCCCCAGGTTTTCCCTTCCTACTTCCCGTCCATAAACCTTGAGGCGCAGAAGGATATGAGCCTCATCGTCTCGTTCCTGAAGGAGCGGGGCTTCTTCACCGGCGCGGTGACCTATTCCGCGGCTGATTTCTCGAAAGTCCTGAAGGCCGTGGAGGCCATATCGACCAGCCGGGAGAAATGCTCTTCCACGCTGGAGAAGTGCGCCGGCATAAAGTCCCTTTCCTCCAAGGACAGGGAATTCCTGTATGCCGTGGCAGAACGCTTCCAGTATCTGAACTACGCGGCCAACGCCAGCGACACGGGCAAGATCCTTGCGAAGGCTCCGGCGCGCGGCCTTACCCGCGCCAACGCGGCGGTCCTTCCGGGCACCGTTACGACCAAGACGCCCGCTGCTCTCAACCAGACCACCGTCAAGACTCCTGCCGCCGTTACCGGCAAGGACACCCCGGCCAAAGTGACCAAGGAACCGGTTAACACCATCGCCACCAAGGTGGTGCCAAAGCCTGGCGACGAAACCGCTTCGCGGAACACCAAGACCAAAACCGAGGATACCAGAACCAATACTGATTCTCGCGAAACGAAGACTGCCACTACCAATACTCCGGCCACGGACAACGCGACCAAAACCGCGTCCAGGGATGACGCTTCGTCCAAGACCACCGGCAATAACAACACCTCCATGGGCGGTTCCACCGGAGGCGGCGGTTCGACCGGCGGAGGTGGTTCTACAGGCGGCGGCGGTTCCGCTGGCGGCGGAAATGCCGGCAATGTCCCGACCGAAAAGGGCAACGCGCAGGCTCCTGCCGCTGCCAACAAGTCATTTGCCGATGCCATGACCAAGGCTCTCGGCGGAGGCAAGCAGGATAATCTTTCAGGCGGCGCCCCCCAGTCAAGCATGATGGGCGGCGCGCTCAAGGCGGGGGAGACTCCTTCCGGGAATGCTTTCTCTTCAGCCGCGGACCGGCAGGCTGAACTTCTTGGACAGACCGCTTCCAAGGTGAACCCGAATGAGCTGCTGGCCTCGGCAAACCTTCCGGCTGCCTCGTCCGTGTCGCCGGCCAAGGCTCTCGCGGCGCCCGCTCCCGCTTCCAACTGGGCGGGGGAGGTTTCCTCCTTTGAATCGGCTATCGGTTCTTCCGGCGGTAGCGGCGGGGGATTCTCCGACGGTTCCTTCTCCTCTTCGCTCGGCGGCGGTTTCTCGGGCGGAGATTTCGGCGGTTCGTCCGCGGGCGGCGGCTCCAGCTTCTGGAGCCCGGACAGCACCAGCGATTTCTGGAAGGCGGATGACTCCCCAGTTTCCGCGGGCGGCAAGGAAAGCTTCGAGGACGCCTTCAAGCTGGATGATGAGCCCTCGACCTCTTCCGGCCAGCCATACAGGCTGGACATGGATTCCGCGGAAGCCGTAGTTATGAAGTATTCGCCGGTTTCCTCCAAGGCCATGTATGAGAAGGTCGGCGCGATGCAGCAGGCCCCTTCAATAGAGGATGAGTTCTATAATGATTATGAAGGAGCCATACTGGCGGCCAATGTGGCCCTGCGCAAGAATCCTTCGGATTCTAAAGCCTATCTCAAGCGCGCCCAGGCAAATTACGGTCTAAAGCGTTATCAAGACGCCATAGGCGACGCGCGCGCCGCTCTGGAAATAGAACCTTCTTCCGTCCAGGGCTACACCATAATAGCCTGGTCTTACTTCCAGACAGAGGAGTATATGCAGTCTCTGGACGCGGCCAC
>CAYPTM010000052.1:0-10742 GCA_964413345.1 uncultured Elusimicrobiales bacterium | reverse complement strand
TCCTGTATGTGTTATCGCGACTGTGGTTCTGGTTCAAGGCGGGGCTGTGCCTCTGCGCCGCGCTGGCGGTTTACGTGTATGTTTTCCATCTGTATCACGGTTCCGTAGGACTGCCCAGGATTTATCCGAAAGCCGAAAAGCCCGCGGAACCGTTGTCGCTGCGGCACGTTCCCTTAAGGGTATCCTGTACGACCAGAGCAAGGGGAAATACAACAATCTTGGCGGACGCCTGGGCATGCTGGTCTGCATCGACGTGCCGCGCATTGCCTATGCCAAAGCCGGTGTGGATTTGGACTCGCTTCTCCGGCAGGACTATGCCGTGCATTGGGATTATTACAGCAGGGAGAGTTCCGGCAATACGCCCGACACTCCGTTTTTCGTCCGTAGAGTGCGGAATCTGCTGAGTTACTGCCGCGCCAACGGAAAACTGCTGCCGGAAAGTGCCGAGCCCAGGCCCGGAGACTTGGTGTTTCCCAACGACATGCATGTGGTTATGGTGACCGAGGTTGACAGCAAGGGATACTGGCGCATTGTCGAGAATGCACCCGATACATTAGTCACGGTGGAGCATGGGTGGGAAACCTGGGGCAACTACAGAATGTGCCGCCTGCTTGAACCGTTTCCCTCAAACCTTGTCGGAGACCGCCCTTAGGTAGCCCGCGTATTCCGCGGCTTTGTATTTATCCCCTACAGCCTTGTATATGTCCAGAATCTGCCCGAGCACTGCCGCGTTGCCCCGGAAGTGTCTCCCGAGATTGTTCTCCACGTCCTTTTCCATGCGTCCCGCTATGGCCCGGGCGCGCTGGGGGTCTTTGTTCTGGATATAGACTCGCGCCAGAGCGTAAAGAGCGTCTTCCCGGAGCTGGAAATCCATGCCGTACCTGGTGCCGCTCCCGCGCATTCCAGACAGTATGCCCTCTATGCGGTTTTTTGCCGACTGCGTATTTCCTTTAGCCGCGTCCAGCTCGGCAAGGGAAAGCGTTATGCGCGCTATGATGGCGGGATGTTCTCCCGGCGCCTCAGCCGCGGAGGCGAGGGCGGCTGCGTACAATTCCGCAGCGTCGGACTGTTTTCCGTCCCGGCGCAGCATTTCCGCCGCCTTGGAATATGCCAGCGCGGCCGCTATGTTGTTGCCGCCCACGACCGCGACATAAACCGGCAGAAGCGTCATATATTTGTCTTTCCGGTGTGCCGCCTTGTCCAGCGCGGCAAGGCCCAGCCGGGCTTCGATAAGGCCCCTGTCCTCCACGCCGTGATAGAGCGCGAATATGGCCTCGGCCTTCATGAAATTGTCGCGCGCCGAATCAAGGTTTCCGCGTTCCATGTCCAGCATGGCGGCGGCGTTCAGGGCCCGGCCCACGTCCGGGTGGTTGGGGGGGAGCAGGTTTTTCAGCCGGGAGAGCGCTTTCTCGCACGAGGAGTGCTGGCGCGCCCCGTCCCCTTCGCTGTAGTCCAGCAGCCAGAGGTCCAGGTCTATCCCCGCGTCAATTACTGAATCGGAATCCTGTATGCGGCTGTTAATTTCCCGGGCGCGGCGAAGCACTTCGCCCGCCTGTTTATAGCGGCCCCACAGGTAGTACAGGTGTCCGAGGCGGGCGTAACCTTCCCCAACGGGGCGGCTTATCTCCTCGTAGTTTTTTTGAAGGAGGCGCAGGCTTTTAATCAGCGTGTCCTGCGCCTTGTCATAGGCTCCGGCCGCGGCCTGCCGGAAGGCAAGGTTGGCCAGGTAGTAGGCCTGTCTGGGGTTGTCGGGGTCAAGTATCCGTTCGTTGGTCGCCACCGTCTGCACGAAAAGTTCCATGGCGCGGTCCGGCTGGCCGGTGCGAAGGCATATTTTGCCGAGGTGGTCCTTGGAATAGACCGTGCGGATGTCGTCGTCGCCGAAAGAACGCAGGGCGATGGCAAGCTCTTTTTCCGCCGCGGGCAGGGCAAGGGAGTATTCTCCCTTTTCATACAGGTCTATGGACACCTGCGCCGCGTCGGCCCATTCCGGGCCGGTTTTCAGCGAAGAGACCCCGAACAGCGCGGCCCCGGCGGCCGCCAATAGCAATCCAGCGCTTTTCATATGCCCTCCATATAGTATACGGCCAGGCGGGCAAAGTATTACATCCGTCAAATTGATAGAATGTACGAAGGAAGTTCAATTTCATAGGAGAGACTTATGCAGACCCTGTATATAAAGCAGTTGCTGTCGCTGGACGCGCCCCGGGAACGTGTGGTCGTAAACGGCTGGGTCAAAACCCGCCGCGATTCGAAGGAATTCACCTTCATCGAGCTCAATGACGGTTCCTGCCGCTCCAATATACAGGTCATCGTCGACGCCTCCAAGCCGTGCATAGAGACCGCTCTCAAGCTTACCCCCGGCACTTCCGTCCGGGTGGAAGGTGATCTCGTGCCCTGCCCTCCGGGCAAGGAACAGCGCTTCGAGGTGCGGGCTTCCGGCATAACCATTTACGGCCCCTGCGACCCGGAAGCCTATCCCATACAGAAGAAGAAAACTTCCGATGAGTTCCTTCGCACCGTGGCCCATCTCCGCCCGCGCACCAACAAGTACGCCGCCATGCTGCGCATACGCGCGGAACTGTCCCACGCCATACACCGCTATTTCCGCGACCACGGCTTCATCTACGTCCACACGCCCATCATCACCACCTCTGACTGCGAGGGCGCGGGCCAGATGTTCCAGGTCACCACGCTGAACCTCGACAACATTCCCAAGACGCCGGAAAGCGCCGTGGATTACATGAAGGACTTTTTCGGCAAGAGGACATCCCTGACCGTTTCCGGCCAGCTGGAGGGGGAGGCCCTTGCCCTCGCCCTCGGCAGGATTTACACCTTCAACCCCGCTTTCCGGGCCGAGAATTCCAACACCTACCGGCATTGCTCCGAGCTCTGGATGATAGAGCCGGAAGTGGCCTTCAACACCATAGTCGAGAACATGGACCTGGCCGAGGATTTCCTGAAGTGCGTCATCAAGGACGTACTGGCCAACTGCCCGCAGGACATGGAGCTGTTCGCCAAGTTCGTGGATAAGGACCTCATGGCCAACCTCGAGAACATAACCTCCAACACATTCGAGCGGCTGTCCTACACCGACGCGGTGAAGATCCTCGAAAAGCATAACGACAAGTTCGAATTCAAAGTGTCGTGGGGAACGGACCTCAGCTCCGAGCATGAGCGTTTCCTTGTGGAGCAGCACTTCAAGAAGCCGGTCATACTCAGCGGCAAGCCGCGCCACGGCAGCGCCTTCTACATGAAGCTGAACGACGACGGCAAGACCGTTCGCGGCATGGACGTGCTGGTGCCTCGCATCGGTGAAATAATAGGCGGCAGCGAAAGGGAAGACCGTCTGGACGTGCTGGTTGACCGCATGAAGGAGCAGGGCATGCCGCTGGACGCATACTCCTGGTTCGTGGACCTGCGCCGCTTCGGTTCCGTGCCGCACGCGGGCTTTGGCCTGGGTTTCGAGCGCGCCATGATGCTCGTAACCGGCATAGCGAACATCCGCGACGTCACCGCCTTCCCCCGCGTTCCGGGCTGGGCTGAGTTCTAGTCCAACGTTTGAAACAGAAAGCCCCGCCGGGGAAAACCCGACGGGGCTTTGTTTTTGTCCTGAAAGGACTAAAGCTTTATGAAGATGCGCTTTCGGTACATGGCGTAAAGCACCGCCCACCAGAACAGCAGTGTAACCACGGCGAAAACGGTGGGGCCGTTAAGCGGGCCAAGCCAGGACTCGAACAGGCGGGAGTTTATCCATTCAAACAGCGAGGGGGCGCTTTCTCCTCCTCCCGCGCTGAATTTGGTCAGTATCTTTATCAGGAAAACCGAAGCCACGAACGCGAATATGGAATTCGCGCCCAGCACCTCGAACGGGTGAAGCCACGCTCGGCGGTTCCGCACATCCGCCAGCTCGTAGCAGGCGGCGAAAAGTAACAGGGCCATGCCGCTGGTGAACAGAACATAGGAACTGGTCCACAGCTTCTTGTTTATCGGAAAAAACACGCTCCACAGCGCGCCCATGCCCAGCGTGAGTGCCCCGGCTATAAGAATATCGCGCGTGGCCGGACGGCGTGTCCGTACCCATTCCCCCGCAAAATAACCGGTAAGCGTTCCCGCGATGGCCGGCAGGGTGCTGAAAAGGCCTTCAGGGTCGCCAAGACCGTTCCAGCCGTCACCTTTGTATAGGTGCGCCTTGGCTATAAGCAACCTGTCAATCCATGACGAGAAACTTCCCTCCCGCGTGAGTACCCCGGCCCCGATTCCGGGGACTGGTATGCAGGTAAGGGCCAGCCAGTAGGCCAGAAGCAGGCCTCCGCAGACTGCCCATTGCTTTTTGACGGAGAGGTTTAGGACTATCAGCGAAGTGAACAGGTATGCCAAGGCAATCCTCTGCAGCACGCCCATGAGGCGGATGGAGGTCAGGTCGTACTTGTAAAAACCGTTAAGCAATAACCCTATGCCGAAAAGCATGGCGCCGCGTTTAAGTATTTTAATGTAGAGGGATGCGGGGGGCTTCTGACCGCTTTCGGTGTGTTTTTTTAGGGAGAAGCTGAGCGCCATGCCCACTGCGAACAGGAAGAAGGGGAAAACCATATCGGTCAGCGTCCAGCCGTGCCAGGGGGCGTGGTCCAGTTGGGAATAGACATGGCCGGCCACTCCGGCCTGATTTACAAGTATCATGAAAGCTATTGTGATGCCGCGGAACACGTCCAGAGAAACCAGACGGGAAGGGGCTGTTTCTGTTGTCATGGGAATATATTAACAGTTGGCCCGTAAGGGGTCAATGCGCGCTATCCACCCCGCCGCTCAGTGTTATTTTGTACGCGGTTACCGACTACTTGCAGGATGCCAAATTTGATGAGTTTAAGAGATGAATATGGCTTTCACAAATTTCCGGCGGCGTGTCGTGCGGAACGGCCGGTTGGGCCGGAGGCGATGCGGCCAACAACTAGGGGAGGTTCTCCCCGCCGGGGAGTCCGGCGGGAGGGAAGGCATTACTGAATTATTCTGACTGCGCTGTGGAAATTGCGGTAATACATCGAATTTTCCCTGAAGGGCCGCAACTGCACGCCTGACGGTATGAAGTTGCCTGATGCGTCTTTCAATATCCCTACGCGCGGATAGCTGTCTATAACAAGATAATCCCCTGAAACGCTGTCCTGCCCTATCCACATGGCGACGTGGGCGGCTTCGTTGCGGTCCCTCATGTCGGAGACGAAGATAAGGTCGCCCATCTTCAGCTGCGAAACCAGCCACGCAAAGGTCGGGCGGGCGAAGACGTTTGACAATACCGTCACCTGCGAGCCGGTTTTGTCCGGCTGGGTGGCTGCTGTCATTTTGGACTGGAAGCGTATGTCGTCCGGTATGCTTATCCCCAGGCCGAAATTGTACACCCATGATATGAAGTTCGGGGCGTCTATGCCGCGGCTCTGGTGGCCAAGGCGGATTGTGTCGCTGCTGCTGCCCATTGACCAGCTTTGCATCGGCGTCCAGTCCAGTATGTGGTGGTGCTGGTATTGCGTGTCTATATAGCTTGCCGCCACGTCCGCAACGCGCTGGCGCTGCCATTCCGGGTCCTGCCACTGAAGGAAATCCGGCGCGCCGTATTGCTCTGCCCTGGGACCCCAGCTTGCCCTGCCGGAGGGATAGGAGGCTTTTTTGTTCCATTGCTCCCGCGGAGGCATGGTCACAAGCGCGGCGTCGCGCGCGGCGAAGTCAGACTCAAGGTCCGGTATCGGCAAAAACTGCGCCATCCTGTAGGGCGACATATAGATTACGTACTGCATCATCTCTGTCCCGCTGCTTTCCCCGTTAGGCCCCAACGCAATGGCGCGGAATGTGGCGTTGGAATGCAGTTCCAGCGGCCTTCTGTAGATGGTGCTCGCCGTGGTGGGTGAAAGTCCGTTGATGGTGTAGTATATCTTGGCCTTCGGGATGTTCGTGGTCATGGTTATGGCCGTGCCGGGGGGGACTATGGCGGTTGGCTGCGGGTCGTAGACCCTGTCCGGGCCGGGATGGAACGCCATCTGGGGATTGACCTGCTCTTCGGCTGATGCGCCGATGGCCATCATTGCCGAAGAAAAAACTGCCGCGATTTTAAACGCGCGCGCGAGGCGCCGTAACGTGGTATGAAACATGGCTTGAATTTTGTCCTTGCAAGAATCTCAATTGCGGTTAAAAACTTTCAATCCCCTGCCGGGTGAGTATTCTTCCCGGCAAGCGGGGCAAAATCGCCGCTGTGGAAACGCATGTTGCTTAAGGCAATCAGCAGGCACAGCACACCCATCGCCGCAAAGCAGAAGCGGAAAGACCGCAACGCTCCCGCGCCTGACGGGCCGCCCAGTTCCGCGCCGGAAAACTTCAGGAACACTCCCAGCAGCAGCGACGACAGGCTTACGCCCAGGCTTAGCGAGAACTGGAATATGGTGGACTGAAGGCTTATGGCCTTGCCGGTGCGTTCCCTGTCCACCTCTGTATATGGTATCACGTTTATCATGTTCCCGAGAAATGAAAAACACAGCCCGTAGAAGAAAAGCTGGGTTCCGATGAGCCAGCCCGGGTATTCCGGGCTGAATAAACAGAAGGAAAACACCGCCGCCGCCATCGCCACGGGGAACAGCGTCAGCACCTTCCGGTAGCCAAGCCTTCCGCATATGGGCACTATGAAGGGTTTTACCGCCACGGAACCCAGCGCCACATAGAACGTCAGCAGACCGGACTGAAGCGGAGTCATGCCGAAGCCGAGCTGGAACTCCACCGGCAGAAGAAGTTGCAGCCCTCCCGCCGCCACCACGCCGATAAGCAGCATCAGCAGTCCGCCCCTGAAGGTGCGCAGGCGAAAAAGCGTCATGTCGAACACTTTCCCCGGCGCGCGCATGCAGTGCCTTGCGGTAAACCATGCCAGGGCCGCGCCGGACAGGAGCAGCAGAACAGTCAGCCAGCCCGGGAAGAGAGGATTGTCGGCGTTTTCCAGCGCGAAGGTGAGCGCGGCGAGGCCGAACCCGGCCAGCAGGAAGCCTTTAAGGTCGAAGGGCGGCATCCGGGCGGCTTTTTCGTTTTTAAGCTTAAGTCCTATCAGCGTCAGTGCCAGAATGCCGATGGGTACGTTTATGAAGAAAATCCACGACCAGTGGAATTTGGTGGTTATGTAGCCGCCAAGCAGCGGGCCCAGTATGGGGCCGAAGACTATCGGTATGGCCACAAGTCCGGCGGCGCGGGCCAGCTCCTCCCCCTTGAACAGCCGTACCAGTATGAGGCGCGATACCGGGGTCATCATGGCCCCGCCTATGCCCTGCAGCACGCGGAAGAACACCAGCTGTTCCACCGAGGAGGAAAATCCGCACGCCAGCGAACTCGCCGTGAAGAGGGAGACTGCGGACATCATGGTGATTTTTGTGCCCAGCGCGTCGGCTATCCAGCCGCTTGCCGGTATGAACACGGCCAGCGCGGCCAGGTATGCCGTCACCGCCGCCTTCACCTCGAAAATGTTTGTGCCCAGGGCCTTGCCCAGAACGGGGATGGCGGTGTTCAGTATGGAGGTGTCCAGCAGTTCCATGAAGGTCACGCCGGTCACTATCCACGCCAGTATCATGCGCGAGTAAAAAGCCTGTTTGTCTTCTGACGCCATACGCCCCCTGTCCTTCTCGTCCGTAGATTTTACAAAAGGTTCGGCGGGGGCGCATATGTGCCGCCGGTTCTGTCTGGTCCCGCGCTAATAATATAGAATGCTTGTGACGGCATATTTCAGCATAAGCGCGGCAACGCGGCCTTGCGCCGCACACGCCCGAAGAGATGAAAACATACAACGTAAAGAAAGACAGACTCGCTTCAGCTGTAAAGACCATACTTACGGAACTCGGTGAGAATCCGGCGCGTGAGGGACTGGTTAAAACCCCCGCCCGAGTGGCCAAGGCCCTGCGGGAGCTTACCTCCGGTTACAAGGCCGACCCTGACGCAATCATTAATGGGGCCTTCTACAAGGCCGCCGGCCATGACATGGTCACCATAACCGGCATAACCTTTTATTCCATGTGCGAGCATCACATGCTGCCCTTTAGCGGGCGGGCCCACGTGGCTTATATACCGAACGGCCGCATCGTGGGGCTTTCCAAGATTCCCCGTCTCGTGCGGGCGTTTTCCTCCCGCCTGCAGGTGCAGGAAAGGCTTACCCGCCAGATTGCCGAGATGATACGGGAAAAACTGGACCCGCTTGGCGTGGCCGTGGTGCTTGAGGCCCGCCATATGTGCGTGGAAATGCGCGGCGCCAGAAGCGAGCGGGCCAACTGCGTCACCAGCACTTTCCTCGGCGCTTTCGAAAGCGATGACGCCCTCCGGGCCGAGTTCTACCGAACGTTGCGGCGGCAGGAATCCATTTAGGTTTTTCCGGCGATGACTCCGTCTTTCGCCCGCGCGGTGGAAGAGCTTGAGCGGCTTGGGCAGATGCCTCCGCCCGGCCGCTTCCGCACTGACGAAATGGAGCGGGCCCTTGCCGCCCTCGCCCGTCCTCACGAGGCATATGCCCGCGCGCAGGTTATCGGCACGAACGGCAAGGGATCGGCCGCACTCTTTTTATCCGCCATACTGGGCGCTCATGGGCTCAAAACGGGCCTGTACACCTCCCCGCACCTGGTTTCTTTCCGTGAACGCATTGTCCTTGACGGCAGCGCCATAAGCGAGCGCGCCTTCGCCTCACTCTACTTCAGCCTCAAGCCAGTTTTTATCAAATTCCGGCTTACGCAGTTCGAGCGCCTCACGATTATGGCGGCAGAATGCTTTCGACGGGAAAAAGTTGATTTTGCCGTCTTCGAGACCGGCCTCGGGGGAAAGGGGGATGCGGTCACCTCCTTCAAATCCCCATATCTGCTTTTCACAACAATTTCCATGGAGCACGGGGACATTCTTGGCAAAACCATAAGGCTTATAGCCGGGGCCAAGGCCCAGCCGCTTGAGTACTGTGAAAGGGCCTGGGCTCTTGAGCAGGCCAGCCGGACCGCGGCGGATGTCCTGCGTAAAAAAGCCGCGTCCCGCGGCATCCCCCTCGCCTTTCTTCCCTTGCCGAATTCAGCCGTTATAGCGCACGGCGGGACGTCCTTTGTTCACCGGGGGAGAAAATACCGTATCCCCATGTTCGGTGGGCAGTATGCCGCCAATGCGGCTTTGGCGCTTGAGGCCGCCTCCTGCATAATGGGGGAACGTTTCAGTTCCTCCAAGGCGGCGGGCGGGCTGTCCAGAGTGGTTTGGGCCGGAAGGCTTCAGTTCCTGCATTTCAAGGGCTGCAATCCCATGCTTGTGTCCTGCGCGCATAATGACGAGTCGCTGGAGGCTGACCTTGCCGCCATAAGGCGGTTCATGGACATCGGCCTCATGCCGCGTAAAAATATAAGGGTTTTGTTCGGGGTTTCCGGCGCGCGGGATACGGCGAAATTCATTGGGAAGGTGCGGAAGGTGTTTGGCGACGTGACGCTGACCGCCGTGCCGGGGCATGACGCGGCGTTTGAACGGGCATCGGGAGAGAAGGGAATTTCTTTTTGCCGCGATTACCGCGCCGCCGTTCGCCGCATAGTGGGCCCCCGCCCTGAAAACAAATGCTTTGCCGTGGTGATGGGTTCTATATACCTTGCGGGGGCGGCGCTTTCTCTGTTAACCGGCGGAGAAGTTCTTCCAGTGAAAGTTTCAAAACAGGGTGGACTAAGGCGGGGTTGAGCTCGCAGAGGGGGCCCAGCACGAAGGTTCTGTTCTGCATATCCGGGTGCGGGACTGTCAGGCCCGGCGCCGAGATTACTTCCGAACCGTAAAAAATTATATCTATGTCTATGACCCTCGGCCCCCAGCGCTTTATGCGCACCCGGCCCAGGGTTTTTTCTATGGAGGACGTGGCCTTAAGCGTTTCCTCCGGGGAGAGTTCCGTTTCCGCTTCCAGCGCGCAGTTGAGGAAGGGCGGCTGGTCCGTGACTCCATAGGGCGCGGTTTCAATCAGCCTGGAAACGCGCAGCACCTTTATCCCAACGGGGCCGAGCAAGCCTATCGCTTTTTCAATCAGTTCTTTCCTTTCGCCCATGTTGCTGCCGAGGGCAAGGTAGACGGTATGTTTCACAAAAGAGCCTCAGCCATTCTTGCCGCGCGGATGTTGGCCCGCACGTCGTGCACCCGGATAATCTGCACTTTCCTCGCGGCGCAATGCGCAGTAACCGCGATAGTTCCTTCCAACCTGTCTTCCGGCGGGAGCGGGGTTTCCGTTCCAAGCGTTTGTCCAATGAAGGTTTTTCTGGACGCTCCTACCAGAAGCGGCAGGCCGGACGCTGAAAATTCGTCTATGCGCCGCAGCAGTTCGATGTTGTGCTCGCGGAGCTTGCCAAACCCTATGCCGGGGTCTATTATTATACGGTCCCGCCTTATGCCAAGCCGCACAGCATATTCCACCCGCTCCATAAGGTGGGCAAAGACTTCACTCACTACGTCCGTATAGGATGCTTTTTGCTGCATGTCCCGGGGCATTCCCGCTGTGTGCATAAGGATGACGGGGACACCGGTTTTTCTGACCACTTCCGCCATGCCGGGGTCGAATCTCAGGGCGCTGATATCGTTGACCATGTCCGCGCCGCGCGCTATCGCTTCGGCGGCGGTGGACGCGCGCCAGGTGTCCACCGACAGTAGCGTATCCGGGCAGGCTTTCCGTATGGCGGAGACTGCCTCCCCTGTACGGCGTTTTTCCTCTTCGGCTGAAACCTCGTCCGCGCCGGGAC
>CAYPTM010000051.1:0-10779 GCA_964413345.1 uncultured Elusimicrobiales bacterium | reverse complement strand
GCGGGAGGGGCATGAGCGGGCGGACATACCGACCATTCTGCTCACTATGGACCCCTGCATCAGCTGCATGGAGGGGTCTATAGTGAGCAGAATGGTCGGTATGTCGGCCAGCTCATGCCCCTTCAGCAAAGTTACCACCGCAGGGACGTTTGCGAAGGTGGGGGTGCGGACGCGGAACCGCTCAAGGAAGCGGGTGCCGTTGCCGCGCACGTAATAAACAACCTCGCCGCGGGGCTGTTCAAGGCGCATGAAAGTCTCGCCCTTGGGAGCGGCGAGGACTTTCGTGTCCACAGGGCCGTCCTCAAGCTTTTCGGCCAGTTGGCGGATCATGTCTATGGACTGGTAGATTTCGCGAACGCGGACAGCGCAGCGGGCGTAGCAGTCGCCGTCCTTCTCGGTGATTATCTCCCACTGCAGTTCGCCGTAGGAGGCGTAGCCGGTCATGCGGAGGTCTTTCGAGACGCCGCTGCCGCGCAGCATGGGGCCGACCGCGCCCAGTTTGTGGGCGTTTTCGGCGCTCATGACCGCGACTCCGCAGAGGCGGTGCTTTACGGAGGCGTCGTTGAGGAACACGCCGCAGATTTCCTTTATCTCGGGCAGCATGTCCTGCAGGACCTTCGAGGCGCGCTTGATGGTCTCGGAGGAGATATCCTTGCGCAGGCCGCCCACCTTGGCGATGCTGAATATGACGCGGCCGCCGGTCATTTCCTCGAAAATGTCGAGCACCTTCTCGCGCAGGCGCCACGAGTGCATGAACAGGTTCTCGAAGCCGAAGGCGTCGGCGGCAAGGCCCAGCCAGAGCAAGTGGCTGTGAATCCTGGAAAGCTCGCACAGCATGGTGCGGAGCTGGTTTGCGCGGCGCGGGAGCTGGAGGTTTATAACCTCCTCCACGGCCTGGCAGTAGCCCATGCCGTGCATGAAGCTGCATATGCCGCAGATGCGTTCCGCGACGTATACGTATTCCTCGAAATCGCGCTTGGGGGCAAGCAGTTCCAGCCCGCGATGCACGAAGCCGATGCTGGGAATGGCGTCAACGACCTTTTCGTCCTCAAGGACGAGGTCGAAGCTGAGGGGCTCCGGCAGCACGGGATGCTGGGGGCCTAAAGGGACTATGGTCTGTTTCATTTTGCGCCTCCCTGGGGCGGAACGGCCGCCTTCTTTGGCGCGAAGGCGATGAAGGGCTGCCTGACCGCGGTTTTATAGAGCGTACCGCGGAAGTCTATCGCTATGCCCTCGAAATCTATGCCGAACTGTTCCTTTATCTCGTTCTCGTAAAGGAACGCGCCGAAAAATATGCCGGACACGCTCTTTATCTTCGCGCCGGAAACGGTCAGGACGCGGAGATTGAGGAGCTTGTAATCCTTGTCGAACGAGTAATTGAGCTCGACCTGCTGCGCGTCCCCCTCCCCCTGCATGGTGGAGGCGGACATCTGCACAAGGCGCCAGCCCTGCACGGACAGTTCCGTCACGCGGGAAACGAGGAAGTCGGGCTTGATTTCGGACATCTCTATATTGGGGTTCATTTTGCCTTCACCTCCGCCTTGGCCGTCTTTTCAGCGTAGACCGCCAGGCCCTTCACCACGCCGTCTATGATGGCCTCCGGACGGGCGGCGCAGCCGGGAACGTAGACGTCCACCGGTATGACCTTGTCGGTTCCGCCGAGCACGTTGTAGCAGTCGGCGAAAACGCCGCCGGACGTGGCGCAGATGCCGACCGCGATGACGACCTTCGGCTCCGCCATCTGGTCGTAAAGGTTCTTGACCACGGGCGCGTTCTGCGTGTTTACCGAGCCGGTGATGAGCAGTATGTCCGCGTGCCGAGGGTTGCCGGTATTGATGACGCCGAAGCGTTCAACGTCATAAAGCGGCGTAAGGCAGGCGAGGACTTCAATGTCGCAGCCGTTGCAGCTCGAACCGTCGTAATGCATTATCCAGGGCGATTTGGTTATTGGCATTTACATCCCCATGAAATAAAGCGCTATAAGATTCCCCCCGCCGAACACGAGGGTGATGAGCCAGGTGGACACCAGAGAGAACTGCCACTTGGCGCGGGCGTTGGTGTTGTCCGCCAGTATTTCAAGAAAATAGGTGAACAGGGCCGCCGCTATTCCAAGCACCGGGCTGAAGGCGAAGAACAGGTACACGAAACCCAGCAGGAAGATGTTCTCGTACCAGTGGGAAATCTCTATCATGGCAAGAGAACGGCCGCCCAGGTCCGTGGTGATGCCCTTTACCAGTTCCTGATGCGCGTGATGGGAGTAGGACAGGTCGAACGGCGACTTGCGGAACTTCATCGTCAGCACATAGAGCAGGCAGAAGAACATGCCGGGCAGGAAGGCTATGAGGGGCTTGCCGGTCCTTATGACGTCATAGAAGCCGAAAGTGCCCGCCACCTTGAAGACGCCGGCCAGCACGATAAGGAACACCGGCTCCGCCGCGAGCAGTATGACCAGTTCGCGCTCCGCGCCCACGAAGCTGTAGGGCGAGCCGGCCGTGAACGCCGCCAGGATGAAGAATATGGACGACGCGGCCAGCGCGAATATTATCAGCAGTATGTCCCCTCCCTGGAAGAACAGGGCCCCGGTGAATATCATGAACACCAGGTGGCAGAAGATGAGAGGAGCCTGCAGCTTGTTAATCTCAACCCGGCCCTTGGAGAACAGCTTGCTCACATCATAGAAGGGCTGGAAGAGCGGGGGCCCGACGCGCCCCTGCATGCGGGCGCTGATTATGCGGTCGAGCCCGGCCAGCAGGCCGCCCAGCACGGGCGCCAGTATTACGTAGAGCAACGCGAGTGTCAGCGTCCCCATAAAACCTCCGCTATTATCATAAAGGATATGGCCGCCGCACAGAACGTGTTGGCGTACAGGGCGAGCTTATGCTCGCCGAAAAGCTCCTCGAAATAGTAACCGCGCAGGGTGACAGCGCGCTTTGAGCCCATTGAGCAGTCCACAACCATTTCGTTGTCCATGGAACGGCCGGACATATAGGTGTTGTTCTGGTTGTAAACGCGCTTGCGACGGAAAGCTATCGCGGCAAGCGGCAGCAGTACCATCATGGAAACCATTATGACGATGATGACGTAGTTGACCATGCCGACGCCGCCTCCGGCCGCGCCGTAGACGCCGCGGACATAAGGCTCCACCAGGCGGACCGAGATGGGATAAAGGCCGAGGCAGATTATCACGCTCAGGACGGCCTGTCCCCACTGGGGAACCCATTCGTCCATGCCGATGGTGTCCTGTTTCTTTTTCTCAAGCTCGGGCACGTCCTTGACCGCCATGACCTTGCCCATGAGCTTGGTCCAGTAGAAGACTGTCGCGCCGCTGCCGAAGGCCAGCACTATGATAAGCACCGGGCCGAGGATTGACGGAACGCTCAGGAAGGCCTCTATGGCTTTCCACTTGCTTATCACCACGCCGAAGGGCGCGACGAACATGCCGGCAACGCCGGTTATCAGCAGTATGGAAAGGACGGGCATCTTCACTATGAGGTTGTCGTAGTTTTCGATGTCCTTGGTGTAGAGGCGGTTTTCCACAGTTCCGGCCACGAGGAACAGCAGGGACTTGGAAACGGCGTGGAATATTATGAGCATTATGCCAATCCAGACGGTCTCGCCGGTGCCGACGCCGGCGCAGCAGACTATCAGGCCGAGGTTGGCCACCGTGGAATAGGCAAGCAGCTTCTTGACGTTATGCTCCGCGATGTTGATGAGGGAGCAGACAAGGAACGTGGCCCCGCCCACCACGGCCAGCGCGTTGCCAGCGTAGGTGTTCTGGATGACGGGTGACATTTTAAGGGCAAGGAACACTCCGGCCTTGACCATGGTGCTGGAGTGCAGCAGAGCGGAGGTAGGCGTGGGGGCCACCATGGCGCCAAGCAGCCAGGAGGAGAAGGGCATCTGCGCGGCCTTGGTCAGCGCGGCATAGCACAGCAGCGCCGCGGGAATGATGGCCAACTGTTTGAGAGCTATGACCTTGTCCAGTTCGCATATCTGGAAGTTCTGGCGAAGGTATATGAGGGCGATGATGAAGGCTATGCCGCCGCTCATGTTCATCACCAGCGCGCGGAAGGAGTTGTTGACGGCCTCCTGCGTGCGGGTATATCCGATAAGAAGGAAGGAACAGAGCGTGGTTATCTCCCAGAAGAACAGCATGTAGTACAGATCGTTGGAGAAAACTATGCCGAACATGGCCGACAGGAAGATGAAAAGCAGGAAGAAGAAATAGGGCCTGCGGTCGGACATCATCGGGTAGTGGCGGTGGAAATGCTTCATGTAGCCGAGGGCATAAACGCAGATGAGGGAGCCGATAACGCCTATGATTCCCGCCATGATGAGCGAAAGCCTGTCTATGTACAGGGGCGACGCCACGGGCATCTCCCCGCCCATATGCTCGAACCAGGCAACCAGACCCATCTGGACCAGCGCAAGAACGAACGCAAACCACTGCTTATACTTGACGCTGAGATACAGTATCGCGGCTGTCATTGCGACTTCCAGCCAGAAAACCAGCGCGTAATTGCCGAAGTAGGGCGACTGGAAGAAGGCGGGCAGTGCTCCGCCGCCGGATTGCCAGAAGAGCAGCGCGACGGCCGCTATAATCATTGTGGCGGAAAGTCTTACAATGAAGTCTCGTAATGCGCTTTTTTTAACGAAGAGCAGGGCGAGAGCTGATACTGCAGGGAATGCCAGTAGGAAGTATATAATGTCCAGGTTCATCAATATACAGTTGCGCGCGAGGAGCGCGGGTGCCTTGCAGGGCCCATGTGTAAACAACAGGTCAACGCTCCGGAACGGCGGCTGAGCCGTCCCTGAGCGCGTAAACTCGGCGGATATTTATGCCGGGCTGTATCCTTCGTTGTAACCCCATTTTACAAAATTGAAGGGCGCAAGACTATTTATGCGCTTCCTTCAGCAACGCCTCTATTTCATATACGAGGACGGAGGGGGCTACGGGCTTTTCCATAAAGCGGTGCACCTGAAGGACGGACTTGTCATGCTCGAACTCATCCTTCCACTCATCGGTCATGAACTCGTAAATGCCGGTCAGGACGATTACGGGCAGGGAAGGAAAGCGGGTGCGGATGTCCTTTACAAGCTTGAAACCGGCGGTGGGGTCCTGCTTGAGGCTTTCGTCCTCATCCACCAGGTCAAGCACGACAAGGTCAAAAGCCGACTTGGACAGCGCCTCGGCGCCGGCCGGGGCCGTATTGGCGGTCTCCACCTCATGCCCGTTTATCTCAAGCATGTGGCGGTTGGCCGCTACTGTTTCTTTATCGTCATCTATAAGGAGTACTCGTGCCATGGGTTTAATGGTAGAAATAATGAGCCCTGCATTTCAATGACGCCGGCCTTTATTTGCCCAGCGGCAATAGTTACAATGTAATAATCAATGAAACGCGCCGCCGAACCACCAAAACCCGTATTCGACCCATTCCGTGTTGACGCCATCATAGCTGAACACTGCGCCGCGCTGGCGGAGAAATTCTCAGCCGCGGATGCCGGGACCATAGCGGAAAACGCGCTTGCCTCCCACTTCGGACGCAAGCACGCATTGCTTGTATCCAGCGGAGGCGAAGCCCTTGCGCTCGGAGTCAGGATGCTGGCTTCGGCCAAAAGCAGAGTGCTACTGCCCGCGGTAACGCACCGTTCCCTTCTTGAGGCGGCAAATGCCGCCGGTCTGGAGGCCCTGTGCGTGGACTCAGACCGCAAAAACCTTAATATAGACACAGGCAAAGCGCTTGCCGCAGCAAATAAAGGTGATATAGCCATACTGCCTCATATGTTCGGCATTCCGGTACCGGAAAAGCTTTTCCGCGCCCTGCATGAAAATGGCATAAAAACCGTGGAAGACGCCTCTCAGGCCCATGCCCCGGGGGTTCTGGACACTCCGGCAGGTAAACTGGGAACAGTAACCGCCGTTTCGCTTTCGGAAGGAAAACCATTGTCGGCCAAGGGACACAGCGCGGGGGTATTGCTCTGCGACGACGAGGAAACCGCCGCATTCTGCGCCGCGCAGATAAAGCAAGGGAAAGCCTCGCGCCCGGATGGCGCCGTAGCCTATTCCATACTGATGAAGCTGCGCCTCCTGCCGGACATTTACGTTTCCCTTGGGAAAACCTGCCGCCTGTACGCGGATGAACTTGCCGCATTGCCGCAGGCCGAACGGATTGAAGGTCTGGCCTTTTCCCCACAGGACTACCCTGCCTTCTTCACCGGCTCGAAGGAACTGAAAAACTGGCTTGAAGAAAGAGACCTGCCGCTTGAAAGCTCATACACGCCGATGAATGAAAGGCTCGGCCTCGGATACGGCGATTTCCCGGTGGCTAAGCATTACAGGGAAAACTGCCTGCATCTGCCGCTCTACCCTTTCATGGCGGACAGTGAAGCCCTGGCCATAACCAGGGCCATTAAGACCTTCTACAGAAAACATGGCAAAAAAGGCTGAAAAATTCCCGCGCAACATCTGCGTGGACCTGACCTACCGCTGCCCGGCCCGCTGCGGCTTCTGCTTTCTCAGGAAAAGCGGACAGCTTAATGGCGGGGGCAGGGAGCTTTCAGCCGCGCGCCTTGAAAACATTTTCGACGCGCTTCCCCCCCGTAGAAATTTCTATCTCACCGGCGGAGAACCGTTCGCGCGTAAAGACACGGCGGAAATAGTGCGAATGATAAAGTCGCGCGGACATTACGCGATGCTTACCACCAACGGACTGCTGCTGTCCGCGCGTGACCTCGCGGCGCTGTTCTCCGCGGAACTTGACGCGCTGGTAGTTTCGCTGCACGGCGGCAGGGAGCGGCACGACGCCGTGCTGGGCGTTCCGGGAGCCTTCGACAAGGTGCGGAAGCTGGCCTCTGTATTCGAAAAAATGCGAGGCAGGATACCGACCCGTCTGGAACTCTGGTGCACCATAAACCCGGACAATTATAAAAACCTTTCGGAAACGGCACGGGAAATGGCCGCGCTCAGGCCGGACGCGGTAAACTTCAACCATCTCGAATTTATTCTGCAGGAAGACTGGGACAAGACTTCCGTCCTGCTGGGCAGGGCCGGACTGGCTTCCGCCGCGAACTCCCCCGGCAGGATTTCCCCTCCGGAGATAGACCCGGCAATCCTGTATAAGGAAACGGAAAAAATCAGGCGCATGGGAATACCGGGGTTAAGGTTCTCCCCGGACCTGACAAAAGCGGAGATGTCCAGGTGGTACAGCGGCAAAAGCGGACTGAAAAGAACCGGGCGCTGTCTGGGACAATGGGACAGCGCGTGGCTTTCCCCCTCCGGGGAATTCTACTCCTGCCAGCCCCTTGCAGTAAGACTGGGCAGAGCCACGGACAGTGAACCGTGGACCCCGTTCGGCGGGGAAAAATGCGCCTCCCTCAGGAAACTTCTGACGAAATCAGGCGGCTTCCTGCCCGCCTGCTACCGCTGCGGGCGGGCCACCCACTCCGGGCGCCGCGCCTCGAAAAAACCAGCCTGACTTTCAAGCATGCGGCTTAACCGCCGCTTTTGCCTCAAACTGCAACCGAACAAAAACGCGGGCAAAAAACTCCTTCCCGCTAGATTACGCGTATCGGTTCCAATAAAAAGGACGCCCCTTCCGGGGCGTCCATCTGGCAATTCAAACTAATCTTCGACTATATGTGCGACCAGTCGAGAATCACCTTTCCCGAGCGTCCAGCGCACATGGTCTCGAACCCTTCCTTGAACTGCGCCACGGGGAAATGGTGCGTTATGACCGGTTTGATGTTAAGCCCGCTCTGTAGCATGGCGCACATCTTGTACCAGGTCTCGTACATCTCGCGGCCGTAGATGCACTTAAGCAGCAGGCCCTTGAATATCACCTGCCCCCAGGGAACCTTCGTGTCCGGCGGGAGTATGCCGAGAAGGGCAATCTTGCCGCCCATCTTGGTGTTGGCGAGCATCTCGTTAAACGCAATGGGGCTGCCGGACATCTCAAGGCCGATATCGAAGCCTTCCTTCATCTTGAGGGAGGCCATGACGTCTTTAAGCCTGGTCTTCTTCACGTCCACCACGGTCTCCACGCCCAGCTTGCGGGCGAGGTCGAGGCGGTAGTCGTTGAGGTCGGTTATGACCACATGGCGCGCACCGACGTGCTGGGCCACGACCGCGCCCATTATGCCGATGGGACCGGCGCCGGTCACAAGCACGTCCTCGCCGATAAGGTCAAAGGAAAGAGCGGTATGCACGGCGTTGCCAAGAGGGTCGAGAATGGCGGCCTCGTCGTCGCTTATGCCATCGGGAATGGGGAACACGTTGGTGGCGGGGATGGACAAATATTCAGCGAAACAGCCGGGACGTGTTACGCCCACGCCTTTGGTGTTTATGCAGAGGTGGCGTTTCCCGGCGCGGCAGTTGCGGCAGTGGCCGCAGACTATGTGACCTTCGCCGGAGACGCGCATGCCGACGGAAACGCCCTGCACTGCTGCGCCTACCTTGACCACTTCGCCCACAAACTCGTGCCCGACATGCATCGGCACGGGAATGGTGTTCTGGGCCCATTCGTTCCACTCGTAAATATGCACGTCCGTGCCGCAGATGGCCGTTTTGCGGATTTTAATGAGGACGTCGTTCTCGGTTATTTCCGGCATGGGAACGTCTTCCATCCACAGGCCGGGCTCTTTGTGCTTTTTAACAAGGGCTTTCATCAAATTTCTCCTTGCGGCGGGAAGCCGCAATGCGTTACCGCTATTTTACAAATTTAGCCCCGGCGCGCCAGTTGACGCCGGTTTTCCTCGCGACCGGCTGCCGTCACTTGAAATCAAGATTGACCGGCTGGCGCGGATAGACATTGCCGGACGGGCGCGTGACGGGCACGCTGCTGTCGACTATATCGAGCGCCATTTCGCTCACGTAAATGGTCCCGTTGCCGGAGAGCATGAAGCCGAAGGCTATCGCGGTGCTGCCCTCTTCCGGAACGTCAAGGACCACCTCGCACTTCTGCCAGTCCGATGACCCCTTCACCGGCCTGTCGCTCATGTTGTCGAAAGCTATGGGCTCGCTGTGGCGTCTGCCGTCCACGCGCAGCCACAGGCCGGCCCAGCCGTTCACCTTTTCCGGTTTTATGTAAGCCGACAGGCGGACGCGCTTGCCTTTGTATTCGTCGGACTGTATTATCTGCATTACTGTGCCGAAACCGTCTTCCTTCACGTTTTCAAGCGAACGGTAGCGCACCGCGTTGCGGGGGCCCCGGGAAGCGGCCTTGTCCAGCGAAACCTCGTAAGATTTAGGGTCGGAACCGCCTTTTATCCAGCCCTTCAGAAAATCGCCCTCCGCGAAAGACGGAAAGGCGCAGGACAGCGCAAGCAGCGCCGCGCAGACAAATTTCGGATATGATTTCATGTTGACCTCGCAGTCCGGCAGTATTTAAGGAATATTATCTTCCGCCTGAAGTGATATGTCAAGAAAAAAGCGGCGGAAACCGCCTTGCGACGGTTTCCGCCGTCATCCACATTGAAACCTTAATTGAAGGCCAGGTTCACCGGCTCGACAGGCAGAGAAAGCGTCTCCACGCCCTTGGCGGTAACAGGCACGCTTTTGTCCACCGTTTCAAAAGCCATTTCACTTACCCACAGTTTGCCGCTGCCTGCGAGAATAAAACCAAATGCCACCACGTTGCTGTCCTTGGCAGGAACATCCAAAACAACGGAATACTTTTTCCAGTCCAGCGTTCCCTTTATGGCCCGGTCATTCATATTATCGAAAGCCAGCACATTGACTAGGACGCTCCCATCCACGCGCATCCAGAGCCCGGATGATCCCTTTACATCCTCCGCCTTTACGTACGCCGACAGGCGGATGCGCTTGCCTTTATACTTGTCGGCTTTTATCTTCTGCATCATGGTGCCGAAACCGTCCTTCACTTCCTCCACGGATTTATACAACACCGTCCTGTGTGAACCGCGGGCATTGGCTGGGTCAACCGTCGCGGTATAAGACTTTGGCTTTGAACCGGCCATAATCCAGCCCTTGATGCCAGAGTCGGTGGCGTACACAGCGCAGACTGCGGACAGCATGCAACCAATCCCAAAAATCATGGCCTTTTTCATATGCCTCCCTCACCATAATAACGGAGCACTTACGGGATAGTATAACATCGCTGTACAGCCGGCGGGCAGGTTTTTGATATCATTAAGCCATGCTTCACTACGAGTGCGACACCTTCAGCTACACACACCACAGCGCCATACGCACGGCGGGCTATCCGCTGCTGATAGACCTTTTCAGGTCACTTTTCGGCAACTCGTGGGAGATATGCCTGTCCGCATTCCAGCTCGTATTCGCGCTGGCGGCCATCGCCGCGCTTATAAGAACCGCCGCGAAACGTTTCGGCCTCAGCCGATGGACGCAGGCCGCCGGCTTTATCGTTCTCCTTTTTCCGCTGATTTCGGAACAATCGGCCATAGCCATACTGCCGGAAGCCGTTTCCTACGGTCTGCTGCTTTTCTGCGCGCGGGAAATGCTGCTCCTGTCGGATGAAGGAAAAACTTCATTTCTCCGTCTGGGCCTGCTGGCCGTGCTGAACATTTTCTTCCGCCCGCAGACCGCCTTCATGATTCCGCTCATTATCCTGCTGGCGGTGGTTTATATGCGGCGGGACATTAAGGGCATGGCGAAAGCCATAGGCATAACCGTATTGCTGCTTCCCCTCTCCCTGCTGTTTGAGCTGGCCTATCAAAGCCACTTCAACGGAGTTTTTTCTAAAGCCAAGCTTACCGGCATTCACATGGCCACCAACGCCCTTTACATATCGGACCCCGGCG
>CAYPTM010000050.1:0-10822 GCA_964413345.1 uncultured Elusimicrobiales bacterium | reverse complement strand
AACCGGCCGTCCTGATACTGGACGAGGCCACCAGCAACCTGGACACGCAGAGCGAGAAGGCCGTTCAGGACGCGCTGGAAAAACTTCTTGGCGGGCGCACGGTAATCATGGTGGCGCACCGCCTTTCCACCATACAGAACGCCGACCGCATATGCGTGCTGAACCACGGCAGGATAGTGGAGCAGGGCCGCCATGCGGAGCTTCTGGCGCTGAACGGCATATACACACGGATGCACGAGATTCAGACAGCAGGAACGGGCAGCTAAACGACTTCTTGGGAGGACAACATGGACACCCCGGCAAACCAGCCCCAGCAGGATCAAGAGCCCCGGCCGGCCCCGCAATGCGGCAAAAACTCGACGGAGCTGAAGGCGCTGGTGGACAAATACCACGCCTACGCCCCCGGGGCGGACGTGTCCCTGCTGGAAAAGGCGTACCAGTTCTCCTGCGAAAAGCACTCCTGCCAGACCCGCGCCTCCGGCGAGCCTTACTTCATCCACTGCTACGCCGTGGCCGACATCCTGCTCGACTACAAGCTGGACATACCCACCATCTGCGCCGCCCTGCTGCACGACGTCCTTGAGGACACCCCGATTTCCGCCGAGGAATTCGAGATGGAATTCGGCGGGGAAATAACCCGCATGGTGCAGGGCGTAACCAAGATAGAAAATCTGGAATTCGACTCCATCGACGCCGAGACCGCGGAAAACTGGCGCAAGATGCTCATCGCCACCGCGCAGGACGTGCGCGTCATACTAATCAAGCTGGCGGACAGGCTGCACAACATGCGCACGGTGCAATACCTATCCCAACAGCGCCAGCACAAGATGGCGAACGAAACGCTGACCCTTTACGCCCCGCTAGCACAGCGCCTGGGCATATTCCAGATAAAGAGCGAAATGGAAGACCTGTCCTTCAAGGCCCTTGAGCCGGACAAATACGAGGACATAGCCCGCAAGTTCGAGGAACAGTCTAAAAAGCGCGCCGTCACGCTGGAAAACTTCCGGCAGGAACTGGCCAAGGTGCTGGAGAACACGCAGCTCCCCCACCGCATACTGGCCCGGACGAAAAATATTTTCTCCATTTACCGCAAGATGAAAACGCAGGGCCGCTCCTTCGAGGAGATACAGGACTCGCTCGGCGTGCGCATAATAACCGACAACCTGGCCAACTGCTACGCCCTGCTGGGCATAGTCCATTCCACCTTCAAGCCGGTGGCCGGCTCCTTCACGGATTACATCGCCCTGCCGAAAATGAACCTCTACCAGAGCCTCCACACCACCGTGGTGGCCAGCGGCGGCGATATTGTGGAAGTCCAGATACGCACTGAGGAAATGCACCGGCGGGCGGAATACGGCATCGCGGCACACTGGCGCTACAAGCTGGGTTCCGCGGGCAACGACCCCAATCTGGACGAAAAGCTTAACTGGGTGCGCCAGTGGATTGAGTGGCTGCAGGACCTGACCAGCCCGCGCGAATTCCTGGAAAGCTTCAAGACCGACCTGGAACTCCAGCAGGTTTTCGTTTTCACGCCGCAGGGGGATGTGAAGGCCCTGCCTGGCGGCTCCACCCCGCTGGATTTTGCCTTCCTGGTCCACACCGAAATAGGCACCCACTGCGTGGGCGCCAAGGTGGACGGGAAGATAGTTCCGCTCGACTACGAGCTCAAGAGCGGCGAGATGTGCGAAATACTGACGCGCAAGAGCGCCGAGCCAAAGCGCGACTGGCTTAAACTGGTCCGCACGGGCGGCGCGCGCTCGAAGATACGAAAGCACCTGCGGGAACACGGAACACCGGACGGAATATAATGGACTCGATGGAACGTCCCGCCCCGAAACCTCCCCAGCTGCAGCAGCCGGCCCCGCCGGTACTGCCGCCGGAGCTTCTGGCCGTGCAGGAGAGCATGACGAGAGTCCAGTGCGTTTTCTGCCGCAAGATTGTGGACAAGGGCGACAAGTTCTGCCGCTATTGCGGCAAGGAAGTGGGAAAAGTCCCCTTCCGCTTCACTCACGCTGGCGCGGCGGGGCTGTTCCTCGTCCTGGGGCCGCTGAATCTCTTTTGGATATGGCGCTCGCCAGTGATGAGCCGCAACACCAAGCTTTTTTACACGGCCTTCTATCTGGGCCTGACGGTGCTTGTCCTGATTCCGGTAGTCAAATCCCTGAAAACCATAATAGACCTGTACTCCGGCGCGTTCAGCGGGAATTTCTGAAAACGGCGGGACAAATAAAAACCGGCCCCTTGTTTAAGAGGCCGGTTTTCAAATTTTAAGGCGGACTTACTGGTATTCCGGGTAAGAGGACAGCACTTCCTGCGCCTTCTTGATATCGGACACGGCCATCAGCAGGCGGGATTTCTGCCCGTTAAGCGCGGTGCCGTAAAGCGTGGTGATGTTTATGCCGGCGTCGCCAAGAATCTTGGCTATGCGGAAGAGTTCGCCGGGGCGGTCCACCAGATCCACCGAAAGCATCGGGGCCTCTATGGTGGTGAAACCGGCCTTGGTGAGTATGTATCCCAGGCGCTTGTCCCCTTCAAGGCTTACGCGCACCACGCCGGAATCGTCGCGTATTTCGGAGGCGATGCCGAGGATGTTGAGGTTGTTGTCGGCGAACAGCCGGGCATATTCGCTCAGCGCGCCGGGCCTGTTTGGAAGGAAAACGCTGTACTGCCTTACAACTGCGACCGCCATAAAAGCCTCCGATACGATGTTGGTCCCTCTAACCCTGATAATTTAAGTTAACAATTTTAGGAAGACGGCTTCAAGAATTCCCGGCGGAATATTCCCGGATGGGGAGATAAAAAGTGAACCGGATTGACAGACATTCCGGCATTTAATAGCGTGAGGCTAATGGCGAAATTCAAGGCGGAAGAATGAACTGCCCGAACTGCGGAAAACCTGCCCCGGAAAATTCGGCGGAATGCCCGCACTGCTCCGTCATATTCGCCAAATGGAAACCCCGCGAACAGCGTCCCGTCCCCGCTCCCCCGGCGCCGGAGTGGAAAGCCTATATCGCCGCATGGCGGCACAGCCCCTGTTTCCTGCCTTCATTGCTTGCCACGGTAACAGCCCTCGTTTACGGCTGGAAATTCCCGTCATTCCTCCCGGTCACAGAAGGGTGGGAATCATTTATGCGCGTCCTTTTCCCGCTGGCCGCAGTGGACCTGGCCATCCATGAGGCCGGACACGTAATATTCGGGCTCCTGGGCAGCCAGTTCATCATGGTGGCCGGCGGGACGACGATGCAGTTGCTCCTCCCCGCCGCGTTCTTCATCCATTTCCTCCGCAGGGATAACCGCGCCGGCATGGCATTCTGCGCATTCTGGATTGGCCTGAATCTGGCGGAAATAAGCTGGTACACGGCGGACGCCTCGATACAGGCTTTGATACTGATAACCGGCATATCCGGCGCGGAGGGCGGCGGGCACGACTGGCATTATATGCTCGGCAAACTTGGCCTGCTGAAATACTGCGTAGGGGTGGGCCGGATGTTTTTCGCGGCAGGCATATGGCTGATGGTGTTCGCCCCCGCAGCCCTTGCCGCGAACGCAATCGCGGACAGAAAGGCAAGAAGCCATGAGATTTGAGCGTATATAAAAGCCGCTGTACACTGTCCTGTTCGGCGCGATAGCCCCGGTAGCGCTGTTTCTGACCGGCTGGTGGGCGATGGTGCCCTTCACAAAAAACGGAAATATATTTCTGCTGACATCCTTGACCGGACTTGCGGCGGGCCTGCTGATAAGCTGGCGCTATGTCCCGGCACTCACGCAAAAAGCATACGGCATTCCGTCTTGTTATCTGCTGGCGGCATATGCTTTTTACAGCATATGCCTGCTGGGTTTTTTCATGGGTGTTCCGGTATTCAATATCGCGCTTGGCCTGCCGGCGGGGTTCTACGCCGCGATGAAGTGCGCAAAGGAAGGGAAGGAGAGGAGTTATATAACCCAAACGGCGCGGGTGACAGCGGTCTTCATGTTACTGGTATGCACGGGCTCCGCGGCCATTGCGCTCCATGACCCCTACACCGCGCGGAATCTGCAGGGCATGCTCAAGCCCGGTTTCGAGATAACAGATTCCATGGTCCTCGCTCTGATAATAATCGGAGGGCTATCCCTCGTAGCCGCGCAGTATATGCTGACAAGCCTGACCGGGAAATATGTGCTGGGAAAGATAGAGGAAGGTATACGGAAGTAGGTAGACGAAGTACTCTTGGCGGGAACCGGATAAATCAACAACATCTTGTAGAAAAACACCGCTTTAGCTTTTGATAATTGGGCGACATCGCCAGAGTGCGCAATTTAACGGCGGATAAATTACCCTTCCGGCAGAAGACAAAAAGGCCCGCAATTGCGGGCTTTTTAAATCTGCGGGACAGGTGAGATGATATCAAGAACTTTTAACTTTAATTTCTGTTGGGAATCATGGTAAAAACCAACTTTCTATTTGAAATATCCAAATCAGCTCTATAAGTTGCGACATGTCTATACTTATAAGCATTAGATAGAAGCAACCGTATATCGCATATATCTTTTTCGGAGCATTTGTAACCAAAATATATTGATTGTAAGTCTTCCGGGAAAAATTGGATATCAATATAGCGAGGATTGGATGCGGCAACAGGACGAACTATTCTCCATTCCCGCTCATATGCCCATTCTTCTGTCTTACGATATTCCATCTTTGTCACAAGGTCCATCATATTGTGCGGGCCCCCTTCAAGCAAATCATTCACAATAGCTTTCACATACTCACGTACAACTGCCTTTGTCTGCGAATCATTCATATAGGCAACAGGGTGAGCAAGTATAAAAGGAGTATTTCGCCGAATATTCCCTTTGTATTCTAAAACAACACCACTGTGATTATCCGCATAATGTGCCCACATTGGCTGACTATCGTTTATCTCAGAGAAACATGCAATTCGTAATGATTCCACAAATTTTTTCCATTCTTGAATTAGCCGTGACCACGAATCCTCTTGTTGTTTTGTGGGAGATTCTTCCGCAAGTTTTAAGTGCTTAGCAATCAATAATTTCTTAGTAGACTCATCGGCTTTTGCCAATGCGGACAGACATTGAGCTATCGGTGTTGCAGCAGTATCAACTGGCAGAGGGTTTTTTATAATTTGAATAAATTCTTCTGAAAGAGCTGTTTTAAATTGCGTGATATTAATACCTAAATCTTGAGGTATATCAAAAGGATCATTTAACTTTATAGAAGCCGACCATCGTAATTTCTGAGAGACCAAAATGCTTTTTGCGCATGAGGCTTTTGTGTAATGATACAGAGACATTTCACCGGCGTTACGCATCTGTTCTGAATTCTTCGTCATAGTAATATTCTAGTCGAATCTCCTCACAGATCAAGTGGTTAACTCATTTGCCACCCATTTACGCAGGGAATGGATTTATATCGTGACGGCAGGATTCGGTCTCAAGTTTCAAGTTAGCCATCGCGAACTTGAACTCGCGACAACGCTGCGTTTTTCTTTTTCAACGAAGCAAGTGACAGCGCGTTTGTGCGCTGCTTTTCCTTGTTTTTATGGTGGTTGTTATTGGTTGATTAGGAGAAGTGGGACAGCCTATCATTAAGGCAGTCCCACAGCCTCTGGCGTCTTGTGGGATTTGGTCACACATAAATTTCCTGCGCTTGCGGTACTTGCAACCTCTGGTGTTTTGCAAGTACTGACGGAAATTTTGCGCGATCTCCGGTCAAGCCCGGAGGGCTTGCCTCTGACCACGCCTCAGCGTTTTGTTTCAGCAAAACGCCTCCGGCCTTACGAACCGCCGCAAACGCAATGCGTTTGCAGACTGGCGGTCCTCACCCCGGCTCGCGGTGTTCGCCTTGCCCTCTTTTCTTAAATAAAAGTTATAGGAATCGGGCAAACTCACACAACGCTGCGCCTTTCAAATCCGGCCTATCATTCGGGCCGCACAACAGCCTATGGCGTATTGTTGTGCCATCTCAAAGTACTTTCAGGCTCTGACGCGTTGAAAGTGCTGGCAACCAAGCCCCCAAAATACGCAGAGCAAAGGGGGCGGCCTAGTGATAGCCGCAGTTGACGCGCTCCCCCTCCGCAAACAGCTTTGAAAAGCAAGAACCCCGCGTTTGCGGGGTTCTTTTCAAAGCTGCGGAGGGGGTGGGATTTGAACCCACGAGGATGTTGCCACCCTACAGGTTTTCGAGACCTGCTGTTTCAGCCGCTCACACACCCCTCCATCAGCGGCATCAGTTATTATAGCAAACGGACAGGCCGCATTCTCCCGTTTCGTGCCGCCGCGCCTATTCTCTCCGTTGACCGCAACAACGCCAAAGGCTACAATTTCCTGTCGGCACCACTGCCGCACAAGGGGATACGTCAATGAACAAACTTTTCCTTACCTTCTCTCTCGGCCTCGGCCTTTTAGCGTCCGCCATTCCGTCCAGCGCCGCGGGGTTTCAAGCGGAGCGCGGCAGGCAGTCCGACGGGACCGGCACTGACGCCATTTTCGCGGACGACCTCATCCGCTACACCCGCCTCTTCGTGGAACCGGCCTTCCGCCTCAAAGGCGGCAACACCTCCAACGGGAAAGGCATTGAAGCCGGCATAATCGGCGCCCATGAAAAATACGGCCCGGCCATCGGCCTGTCCGTCGGCTATTACCAGTTCGATTCAAAGAACAATTCGGACTTCACCTACCGGATTGTGCCCGTCATGCTGCGCGCCGGAGGGGACATACTCCTCACGCCCGGCGGCACCCGTTTCGCGCTCTGGGTGGGCGGCGGCTACAGCCTCAACAACTACAGCGACAACACCCCCGGCCTCACGGTGGATGTGGATAACTCCTATGTGCTGATGGGACAGGTGGGCCTGAAGTTCCCCATATCCAATTATCTGGCGGTAAGCGTCCTCGGAGGATACCAGTATCTAAAACCCCTTGTTACAGTAAAAACCGCCGGTACAACCACCTCGGCCTACACCGCGCTGGACGCAGGTTTCGTTAAACTGGCGGTGGAATTCTGATGCCGGTAGCCTCGCACAACATCATACGGGTCTTATCCAAGCTGGGCGTATGCTCCCGCAAGCAGGCGGTGGACTATGTAGCCGCCGGACGGGTGCGAGTGAACGGGCGCGTAGTGCGCGACCCCGGCACCCCGGCCACGGTCACGGATAAAATACTGGTGGACGGCAAGCCCCCCGCCAAAAAAGAAAAAATCTGCCTGCTGTTCCATAAGCCCGCCGGCTGCGTCACCACGCGCAGCGATGAACTGGGCCGCAAAACTGTCTACGATTATCTTGGCGACACCGGGCAGTGGCTGTTCCCGGTAGGACGGCTTGACCTTGAATCGGAAGGCCTGCTGCTGTTCACCAACGACACCGACTTCGGCAACCGGCTGACAGACCCGCGCTATAAAACCCCGCGCACCTACAACGTCACGCTGGACGGCGCGCTCCCCCCGGACGCGCTGGAGAAAATACAGCGCGGCGGCATGGACATCGGCCGCGGGGAAACAGCCGGCCCCGCCTCGGCCTCAGTGCTTTGCGAGGAAAACGGACGCCAGACCATACGCATAACCCTCACCGAAGGGAAAAACCGGGAGCTGCGCCGCCTTTTCGAGGCGCTGGGGCGGGAAGTTGTCCGCCTTGTAAGGACGGATTTCGGCGGCTATAAACTGGGGGACATCCCCCCCGGCCAGTGGCGCACGCTGCGCATTTGACAGCCGCGCCACAAATGGACTGTTAAAAAGCCCTAAAATTTATAATATATTGCTATGGCTATTAAAAACCTCCTTTTCATCATCGCGGCCCTGCTGCTTCTGCCGTGCGTTCCAACCTCCGCGCAGACATGGGCCGGGGCCGATTTCACCTTCGGCTCGCTCGGATACAAGGGGGCCAGAGCCTCTTTTTCAACAACGGTTTCAAGCAATTCCATGGTCGGCATGGAGGCGCGCTACTTCAGCCTCAACAACCTGCCCGATGTGGTTTACGCGGTCAAGGCGCCCATAACTGTCAACAACGGCCGCCTGCTGACCACGCTGCGCCCGCTGATTTACCCGTCCACAAAGCATATAAACACCTCCGCCATGGCGCTCGGCGTGGACAACACCTATCTGCTAGACGCCTCGGAGAAAGACCAGTCCGAGACGCTCCTTATCGCCAACGCGGCGGGCGCCATGCAGAACACCCTTTTCGTCTTCGGTGACGGCACTTCCAAAACCGCCGCCCTGCCCCAGATGACCTACGAACTGGGCATATCCCAGCACTACTACCGCGAATTTTACCTCACGCTCACCGGCACGCTCTCCCAGTACATGACCGGCCTGCACGGAACAACCCTGCCCGAGATGACGCTGGACCAGGGCGATCTCGGCTCCATGGGTATGTCCGCCGCTATGACCCGCCTGCCGCTCTGGACTGTCGGGCTGGACATCATGCGCAAAAGCGGCGACGACAAGGACAGCAGCGTGATACTCGGCTACCGCTACATCACCTTCAAGGAAGCCCGCACGGCCCTGCACGCCCTCACCCTGGGCGCGAGGATGAAGGTGAACAAGGAATCCACATTCGAATTTTCCTACAACCTGCTTGCCACCGGCGACGAGTCGCGCCGTAATTTCTACCGCATATTCCTGAACATGGGGTTCTGATGCCACCCAAAAACGAAACCTCTTCCATAGAAAACCTGGAGATGCTGGTAACGGTCAGCAGACTGCTGTCCTCCAAGCTGGACCTGACCGACCTGCTTCAGTACACCATGCGCCTCGCCTCCCGCGTAGTGGGCGCGGAAAGGGCTTCGCTCTTCCTGCTGGACCCTAAGACCAAGGAACTTTATTTCGACGTGGCCCTCGGCCTCTCGCCCGAGATACAGAAGATGCGCTTCAAGCTCGGGGAAGGCGTGGTGGGCAAATGCGCCAAGGAAGAACGCTCCATCGTCGTAAACGACGTTTCAGCCGACAGCGAACATTCCACCCGGGTGGACGAGCAGAGCGGTTTTGTAACCAAGTCCCTGCTCTCCTGCCCGATGGTGGTCAAGGGCAACGTTATAGGCGTGGTCCAGGCCCTCAACAAAACGGAGGGTGTGTTTACGGAAGCCGATGTCAAGAACTTCGAGGCCTTTGCTTCACAGGCCGCTATAGCCATTGAAAACGCCCGGCTCTATTCCTCCCTGAGGGAGGAAAAGCGCCGCCTCCAGATTTTCTTCAGCGAAACGCAGGAAGGCGCCCTCCTTTCCGACGAACACGGTCACGTCCTGCTGGCCAACAAGGCCGCCGGCGTGTATCTGGGCAGGGAAGACGTGATGGGCTGCTGCGTGCCGGAATTTTTCGCCGGCATGGAAGCTTCGCCCAGCCTTGAAAGCGTTCTCTCCTCCACTGAGGGCATAGTCCAGTTCGAGGCTTCGCGCAAAACCCCGAAACAGCTTTACATTGGCGGCGTGGCCATACGCCTTCACCCCGGCGAAGACGGACAGGGCAGGGGCTGGCTCTGGCTCTTCCGCGACGTGACGTCGCAGAAGGTCAACGAACGCATGGCCCGCAGCTTCCTTTCCCTGATATCACACAAGCTAAAGACCCCCATAGCCGTGCTGACCGGCTACTGCGACGTGCTGCAGGCCCCCGCCGTGACGCAGCAGCAGTCCGCCACGTCGGCCACGCAGATAAGCAAGCAGTGCAAAAAACTGGCCGGCCTTGTGGAGCAGCTCTTGAATTTCGTGGAGCTGGATGACATCACCACCTCCTCCCTCAGCAAGGAAAGCTTCGACGCGGGAGAATTCGGCGAGAAACTGGCCTCCGAATGGCGGGAACGCCTCTCGGAAAACGGCACGGCGGTAAAGGTGCAGGCCGCCTTCTCGCCCGCGGCGCTGCTGGCCCCCACGCCGATAGCGCCGGCGGTTCCTCAGGCCCCGGGCTTCGCAATGCTGGTCAACTGCCCCCAGCCCTTTTCCCTTCACTGCGACAAGCGCCTCCTGTCCGCCGCGATAAACGCGCTGGTGGAGAACGCCGTGAAGTTCAACGACAAGCCCCTCAAGAAAGTCACCATATCCCTGTCCCGCGAGGAAGAACGGGATATTCTCTCGGTAAGCGACAACGGGGCCGGCATCCCGCCCGAGGAACAGGGCCGCATTTTCCAGAAGTTCTACCAGGTGGAGGCCAACTTCACGGGCCAGGTGGAAGGCTGGGGCCTCGGCCTGGCGTTCGTGCAGCAGGTGGCCCGCGCCCACGGCGGAGAGGTCCTTGTCCGTTCGACGCTCAAGGAAGGCTCCACCTTCACCATATCGCTCCCGCGCTCCTGACCGGGGCGCACTGCCGCCCCCGCCAATCCCCAAGCAGACGTTAACGGAGGCATGATGACAAAGAAAAACCTTTCCCAGAAAATACTGGCCAGCCGGCTGGTATCCGGCAATATGCTGCCCGGAGGGGAGATAACCATCCGCGCCGACCAGGCTGTCCTGCACGACGGGACGGCGGCCATGGTGTTCCTCAGCGCCGCGGAACTCGGCCTCGACCGGGCCAAACCCCTTGCCGTAACATACTCCGACCACAGCAATTACGAGGCCTCCATGCTGGACCACGGGGAACGCCTCTACATCTCCTCTTTCGCGCAGAAACACGGCATCCGCCATTCCCTGCCGGGCAACGGCATCTGCCACGAGCTTCATCTTCAGCGCTTTGCCGAGCCGGGCTGCACCCTGGCCGGAGCGGATTTCCATTCCACCATGCTTGGCGCCGCCGCGATGTTCTCCGTGGCGGCCGGGCCGCTTGAAATGGCATCCGTCCTCAAGACCGGCGAAATGACGCTCTCCATGCCGGAGATAACCGGCGTCCACCTCAAGGGCCAGCTGCAGC
>CAYPTM010000049.1:0-10849 GCA_964413345.1 uncultured Elusimicrobiales bacterium | reverse complement strand
CGGCGAATTCATATTTCCCGCGGGCCACCACATCCAGCAGCGGCTTCAGGGGGAGACGGGAGGAGGGGTCCATGCGGATCTTGCCGTCATGGTCCAGCGGGATGAACCCGAAGGTGGGGTCCACTTCCTTGTTGACCAGCGTAAGATTGGGCACGAAATCGGACTTGAGCGCCTCGTAATACTTCACCGACGCCCCGCCGAGACAGTGTATGCCTATCTTCATGCCGGAGGATTTTATCGCGGCCAGGTCCACCTGTCCCGCCAGACGCTGAAGATAAGGTCCGACCAGGTCCATCTTCTCCACCAGCCCCTGCGAGGCCGCCTTGCGGAGGGAAATCTTCTTTATCCCTTTCGGAGCGTCCATGTATTCGTTGGCGTACTTCTCAATGAGGGAAGTGGTGGCCGCGTCGGCCGGACCGCCGTGGGAGGGATTGTATTTGAGCCCCATGTCGGCGGGCGGGTTGTGCGAGGCTGTGCCGATAAGGGCGGCGGAGGCGGTCTTCGCTATAATTTCCGACGAGAAGACCGGAGTGGGGAGAGGGCCTTTCGCCAGTATGACATGTATGCCGTTGGCGCAGAGCACTTCCGCGCAAAGCTCCGCCGTGACGGCGGACATGAGGCGGGTGTCGCCTCCGACAAGCACCTTGCCGGTCACGCCGCGCTCGGCATGAATGCGGGCGACGGCCTGCGCTATGGCCTGCGCGTGCAGGGCGGAGAAACCCGCCCCCAGCGCGCCGCGGTGGCCTGACGTGCCGAACTTTACCCTGGCCCGCTCGCCGGAAGGCGCGTTGAATTCGCGCTCCAGCCTGTAAGCGTTGATAACCGTCGTGGAAAGAGTGCCCGCATCCGGATGAGTCATTGTGAAATCCTCCTGAAAGTGGCCGGGATTTGTGAAACCCGGGACGCATATGATGCTGTTATTGTGCAAAAAAGCGCCGCCACTGCGCCATATGTTAGAATTTTCAATATGAAAAAAGTCCTCATAGCCGGGGGAGGCGCGGCCGGCCTCATGGCGGCGGTCTTCGCCGCAAGGGAAGGCGCCGAAGTCACCGTGCTCGAAAAAGAAGGCATGCCGGGCAGAAAGCTCTCCGCGTCCGGCAACGGCCGCTGCAATATCACGAACAACCGCGCCGCCCCGGAACGCTATTTCGCCGGCCGGGAAGCCGTGGCGGCAGCCCTGTCCGCGTTCGGTGTTGAAGAGACCAAAAAGTTTTTCGAGAGCCTCGGCCTTCCGCTAAAGGAAGAGGACGAAGGCCGCATATTCCCCCGCTGCGAGCGCGCCCCCGCCGTACTTGGCATACTGAAAGACGAGGCCGAACGCCTCGGCGTGAAAATACTGTGCGGCAGCGGCGTAAACGCCGCCAGGCGCACGCAGTCCGGTTTCGAAATCTCGGCGGGAGGAACGGCGTTCAAGGCGGACAGCCTTGTTCTTGCCTGCGGAAGCTGCGCCTATCCGCAGATAGGCGGCGCGGAGGAAGGCTACCGGCTTGCGAAAGCTTTAGGCCACGCCGTAACGCCGCTGACCCCCTCGCTGGTTCCGCTCACGATAAAGGAAAAAAGCGTGGCGCGCCTCTCAGGCATAAGGACGCAGGCCCGCCTGACCGCTTTCCTCGGCGATGAGAGAATTTCCGAATCCACCGGTGAACTGCTGTTCGCCAACTACGGCATTTCAGGCCCGGCCGCGCTGAATCTTTCAAGAGAATGCGCGCGGCGGCTGAAGGAAGGAACCATCTCAATTTCCGTAAACCTTTTCCCGGAATATCAGGAACAGGAAGCGGCGCAGCTTATTGCGAAACGCTGGGAACAGTTCTCCGGCAGGCCGGCGAAACGCTTCTTCCTCGGCCTGCTGCACGAAAGCATATCGAACCTGGTCATGGACATGACGGGGCTGGACCGCAACGCTGCATGCTCCGCCTCGGGCCCCGGCGCGCTCACGCGCGTGCAGAAAGCACTGCTCGACTGGCGGCTTGAAGTCACCGGGCACCGCCCCTGGAACGAAGCCATGGTCTGCGCCGGAGGAGTGCCTGTTTCGGAAATAGACACCGCGGAGATGCGCTCTCTAAAAACGCAGGGGCTGTTCCTGGCCGGAGAACTGCTGGACGTTGACGGACCGACAGGGGGATACAACCTCCAGTTCGCGTGGTCCAGCGGGAAAACGGCGGGCACCTTCGCCGCCAGATGACCGCGAGGCAAACACCCCTCAAATAAAAACACCGCCCTTCGGCGGTGTTTTGTTTTGCGGGATTGTCTTTCAGCAATCAGTCCACCATGCGCCTTGCGCCAAGGTAGCGGCTGCGGAAATAGCGGTTTTCAAAATCGGCTATGCTGACGCCCTTGGAAGAAGCCGCGTGGATGAAACGGAGCTTTCCCCCCTCCTGCTCTATGACCATGCCGACGTGGGAAACGCCGGAGCCCGTGGTGTTGAAGAAAAGAAGGTCGCCCCTCTTAAGCCCGGAGACTTCGACAGCCGAACCTTTCTTCCACTGGTCCCTGCTGACCCGGGGCAGCTTCACGCGGTTCTCCCCGTAAGTGTTCATTGTAAAGCCGGAGCAGTCTATCCCCTTGTGCGTTACACCGCCCCAAACATACGGGGTGCCCAGGTATGACCTCGCGGATGTATTCAAGCCCGGCCAAAGAACCCCCATGCCTGCCGAAAAAGGAATTTCAGCCGGAGCGGCAGGCGGCGGCACGGCCGGTTTGACTGGAGCCTGCGCCACGGGCTTTGCAGGCTTGGCCGCCGCCGGCTTTGCCGGAACCTGGACCTGCGCAGCGGGCTTTGAAGGCTTGGAGGGAACAGAAAGTTCCGCCGAAGGGGCTTTTTTTGCCGGTTCGGCAATTTTATCTCCGGAGGACGACGGCGCGCTCCCGGCCGGAGGAGAGGCGGGCCGGGCTTCCGGAGCGGAAGGCCATTGCGGTTCATCCCTGCCCCCCTGCTGTTTTATCTTTTCAAGAGCGGAGGGCTGTTTTTCCGGCGCGGGGGGTTGGGCGGCACTCTCCGGAGCCTGTTCAGGAACGGCGGGTTTTCCATCCGGAATGGCGAAAACGCCCTGATAGGCCGGCAGAACGGGTTCCTTCCCCGCCTTTGCCATGGCGCGGAAATACTTGTTCGCCTCCACGGCAAGCTGGCCGGGCCTGCCGGAGAATTTCGGCATGTTGCCGAAAAGATAGGTTGCGTATTTATGCTGGTTGAAACGGTTCTTTTTGACACCATTGACCAGTTCCCACTTCACGATGTTGAAAGTACGGGTGTCCCAGTCGTTTTCCATGGCGTTGCGTATCAGGTCGGCCGCTATGTCCGGCGATATGGCGTTGGAAGTCATCAGGTTATAGGCTTCCGCCCAAAGCGAGATTTTGTCCGCGTCTATTTTCTTGCGGTAGCCGTAAAGCGCTATGCCGTAAACCACATCCGGCGCGGAGCCGTGCAGGACGGCTTTGTATGCGGCGAATGAAACGTCGGCCTGCCGTTCCAGAGGCGCGGAATCGAACGAGCCTTCCGTTATCACGCCCCAGGCCGTGCGGGCGGCTGACAGATGCTTGTCATCCAGAACGTCAGTTGAGTAGCCGGCGTAACGCTGGGCCACGGCATCAAGCAGGGCGGAGCGTTCCGCGTCGGTATAGGCGGCGTCCTTTTTGGCTTCGGCCTCGAAGAACTCCCGCAAATTCTGTTTAGGCGCGGCGGACGCGGTCAAAGAACACAGCAGGGCCAGCGCCGCCAGCAAAAATTTTCCTTTCAAGCTATCCTCCCCCGATCGTTAGTGGTGAAACCCCTGCTGAATTATAACAAAAGAAACGCGGGCCTATGCCGATTTCTGGGCCTTTAGGCACTTGCCCGCAAGCCCTGTCCGCGCAAATAATACATAGTGGAGGGTATGCATGTTTACAAATAAATATCGGTTCCTTTCCCTTTTGCTGGCGGCAGGCCTGATGCCTCAGCCCCAGTTCGGCTTGGCAGGAGAACAGGCCGTGAAACAGCTGGAAGGCATGGCGGGCCAGACCGCCGTGGCCGTTCCCGCCGCCGTCCCTGTGCAGGAGAGCGCGTCCGCGTCCAAGGCGGTGCCCATAGACCGCGTCTACTCCGGCAGGGTGCGCAAGACCATTTCAAAAAATATTCCAGCCTCCGTGATGATACAGGGTTTCGACTGGTCATCCCACCGGGTCAAACCGTGGTGGAACGTCATGTCCGGCAAGGCCGGGGAGATCGCCTCCGCGGGTTTCGATATCATCTGGTTCCCCCCCTCCGGGCAGGCGGCCAGCGACGAAGGCTACATACCCGTCCAGCTTTATAACCAGAACTCGCAGTACGGCACGGTACAACAGCTTCAGTCAGCAATCAACACGTTCCACGCCAGGAACATGCTGGTGCTGGCCGACGTGGTCATAAACCACCGCGTCGGTTCCACCGACTGGGGCGACTTCACCAACCCGCAGTGGGGGCCGGACTCGGTCTGCTCAGACGATGAGTGGGGCGGGGCCCGCGGCCACCGCGACACGGGCTGGGGATTTCAGGCCGCGCGCGACATAGACCACACGCAGCCCTACGTGCAGGAAAGCGTCAAGGACTGGCTGCGCTGGCTGAAAAACGACATAGGCTACGACGGCTGGCGCTATGATTACGGCAAAGGCTACAGCCCATCCTACATCGAGCTTTACAACGGCGCCTCATCCCCGGTGTTCTCGGTCGGCGAGATATGGGACAACCTGGACATCAACAACCCCAATCCGCACCGCCAGAGCCTCTGCAACTGGATTGACGGTCTGCACGGCAAGGCCACCGCTTTCGACTTCACCACGAAAGGCATGCTGCAGCACGCGGTCGGCGCGCACGAATACTGGCGCCTTCGCGACGGAGCGGGGAAACCAGTGGGCCTCATCGGCTGGTGGCCGGAGCAGGCCGTCACCTTCCTGGACAATCATGACACCGGCCCCTCCACCGGCGGCGGGCAGAGCCACTGGCCCTTCCCCTCGGACAGGGTCATGCAGGGCTACGCCTACATACTCACGCACCCCGGCATCCCCTGCGTCTACTGGCCGCATTTCTTCGACTGGGGGCAGGATATGAAGTCCCGGATAACCGCCCTCGTTAAGTTCCGCAAGGCCAAGGGCATCACCAGCAAGGCGACCGTAAACATTCTTGTGGCGGACAGTTCCAGATACGCCGCCCAGATAAACAATAACGTCGTCATGAAGATAGGTCCCGGCGACTATAACCCCGGCGCGGGCTGGACGCTGGCCCTCTCCGGCAAGGATTACGCGGTCTGGAGCAGATAGGTTTTGAACATGCCAAAGCCCCGCCCTCAACGGCGGGGCTTTTTTTATAGAATCAGGGCAGGGGAATACGGAAGCGTCACAGAACCGGGAGGATTTAAATGCGCACAGCCATCATGTCCGCCGCGCTGATTTGGGCCATCGCGGGCGCCGCGAAGGCGGATTTCACGCCCATACAAAGCTTTTCGTCGCAGAAGAAGGAGGCCTCAATCGATTTCTGCCGCAAGGGAAAAATCCTTCTATATAAGGGGGACTGCGACACGCAGCAGGGCACGCCCGCAGCGGAAAGGGTAAGCCGGACCGCCTGCGCGGAATCCTCCGCCATGCTGACGGAAACCCTTGGCGCCCTGTACCCCAACGCGGAAGTTTCCGCAATGGACGGAGGCGCGCCCGAAGATGTGGGCAAAGCCATATCCGGCCTGCAGATAATCGGGTTCGCATTCATCGGCAAAGGCAAGGTGGACGGCGGGTTCATGCTGTCGCAGGAGGACATCATGTACCCGGAACCGCTCATGTGCCCGGCGGTGGATTTCTTCGCCGGACTCTATTCCTACAGCAAGTATTCCAAACCCTTCCCGGCCCCGAAAAACAAGAGGAAGAACGTCATCGCCCGCTATGAAGTGCTTACCGACATAGGACGGACCTATCAGGAATCCTGGCCGGCGGTCTGCAAGCCGAAAATGAGCTTCGTCTACGGCACGCCGACCATGGCCGGACTGTACAGGAACCATACGCAGAAATTTCTCGCCGAACTGGAAAGCCTGCGGCAGGCGCAGCTTGAAGCGGCCATACCGTTCATCTGCAAACAGTGCAACAACCTGGTCCAGAACCGCCATCCGCTGGCCCAGCTCTGCCCCCCGGCGTCCGGCTTCTGCTCCTCTCCCAGACTGCGCAAGGAAACGCGAGAACTGCTTGAAAAGAATTACTGTTCCGTGCTCCGCCCGGACATAAAACCGAAAACCCAGACAGAAACACAGGGAAACTGACCGCCATGAAAAACGACACCGTTTCCATAGTTTATTTCTCCGGCACGGGAGGAACCGGGCTTATAGCGCGGGAATTCGCAGCGCGCTTCTCTTCCGCCGGGAAAACAGTCAAACTGCTGTCGCTGGATAAAAAAGCGCAGGCGGAAAATAGCGCCGACTTCGCGTCCGTGCCCGACAGCGGGCTGCTCCTGCTTCTGTATCCGGTCTACGCCATGGGAGCGCCAGCCCCGGTGCATGAATGGCTGGGCAAAATGCCGGCAGTGAACGGCCTGGCAGCGGCGGTCATATCGGTTTCCGGCGGGGGAGAGATGTGGCCCAACACCGCCTGCCGGCACAAGGCTATAAAGCAGTTGAAAGCCCAGGGCTGCGAAGTTTTTTACGAAGACATGCTGATAATGCCGCCCAACTGCATGAAACGCGCGTCCGACGAACTGGCGATGCGCCTGCTTAACGCCATGCCGGGGAAAGTCGAAAGGATTGCCAGTGACCTGCTGTCCGGACGACGGCGCAGGACGGGCTTCCCCCTGTTCTCGTGGCCGCTGACGCTGCTCGGCATCAGCGATAGCAAAAGCTTCAGAAAATTCGGAGAGAACCTTCAGGCGTCGGACAAATGCACCGCCTGCGGACTGTGCGCTCAAAAATGCCCATGCGACAATATAACCATGGTGAACGGACGTCCGTCTTTCGGCGCTGACTGTTCGGCCTGCCTGCGCTGCTATTACGGCTGTCCCGCGCACGCGATAAGCCCCAAGAAAAACGCAATGCCTATATGGCCGGAATACGATTTGGAAAAGCTGAAGGAACGAATGAAAGGAAAGCCGCTGCCCCCCGTCGAAGACTGCGCGAAAGGCATAATGTTCCTGGCGACGCGGCGTTACCTCAAGTCCTGAGCGGAAGTCAGGCGGCGGGCTTTTCCCGGCGGGAATAAAACTCTTTAAGTTCCTTGATGTCTCGCAGGACGGGACACTTCGGTATGGAACGCATGAACTGCGCGCCGTAACGGCGCGTGGTGATACGCGGGTCCAGAACCGCCACCGCGCCATAGTCCTCGGAATTGCGGATAAGACGTCCGAAACCCTGATGAAACTTGATCACGGCCTTCGGAAGGCTGTATTCGCTGAACACCTCGCGCCCCTGCGAGGAAAGCCACTCCTCCCGCGCCTCCTCCACCGGTGAATCGGGCGCGCGGAAAGGCAGTCTGGTTATAATGACGCAGGCCAGCGCCTGCCCCGGAACATCAACCCCCTGCCAGAAAGTGTCGGTGGCCAGCAGAACGCCGTTCTTGGCGCGCTTGAACTCCCGGATGATGTCCTCCGGCGCGCCGGAGCCCTGCACGAAAACCGAACGGCCCAGATTGTCCTCCGTCAGCAGCGCTGCGGCCTTTCTTAGAAACCCCCAGCTTGTGCAAAGCACGAAAACGCCGCCCGGCACCGCCCCGGCTATGGCCGCGCATTCCTCTATGGAACGGGCTTCGAAGAGCGCGTTTTCGGCGTTGGGGTCCGGCATGGTGTTGGGTATGTAAAGAGCTGCCTGCTCCATGTAGTTGAAGGGCGAATCAAGCAGCTTTTCAGGCGAAGGCGGCATACCCAGGCTGCGGCGCGTCATGTTGAATTTACCGGCCACGGCAAGCGTGGCCGAAGTCAGGATAACGCTGGGGGTAGGCTCGAAAAGCTCCTCCGCGAGCACGGGCGCGATGTCCAGCGGGGTCATGCGCAGCTCGATAACAGGCCGTCCCCTGTTAAGCCTCGCGGAAACCCAGAAGGTCTTGTCCCGCCCTTCGCATTTCAGGAATTCCTTTATCTCGGCGCAGAGAACGGTGCAGCGGTTCTTGTACGCCTTTATGAGCGTTTCTTCCTCGGCGTCCGCGGCGGAAGCGAGGGCCTCGCCCAGCAGTCCGATTATCAGCATCAGCGGAGGTGTCAGCGTGTCGTCGATTATGTTGGGGGAAACGACGCGCACCTCCTTCTGCTCTCCGGCCAGCAGCGCCGCCTGAAGACCGAGCTTTTCAAGCGCCTGCATGAAGAAGGCCTCGGAGCGCATCTGCGCGGCCTCCAGCGTGGAGGCCAGCTCGCCCAGCCAGCGTTCGGAGCGGTTTTTCAGCCGCGTGGCAATGCCCCGACCGTTCTGTGTGTTGTATATCTCGGCCAGCAGCCGCCGGACGCGGTAGTTGGACAGGTCTATGCCGAGATAGTCCGCCGCCACCTCCTCCACGTTATGCGCCTCGTCCATAACCACGGCGTCGAAGGACGGTATCGGCATTCCGGCGAAAAACAGATGCTGATTGGCCACTACAATCTGGGATTCCCTCGCCCGCGCCACTTCCTTGCGGTGCAGGCAAAGCTCATAATACTGGCAGTGACGGCGCAGACAGAGGTCGGACTCCCGCCGTATCTCCGACCATATGGAATCAGGCAAAGTAACCGGCAGGGATGAACGGAGACCGGTGTCAGACTGGCGGCACAGCCCCGCCAGCACGGAGAGGGACTGCTCGTGCCCCGGCGCATCGTAAAGCCCGCGGCCACGCTTCATGAAGGAGAACAGCCTTCTTACGCACAGGTAATTTTCTGAGCCCATCAGCAGGGCGTAGTTCAGTTCCAGTCCCATGCCCTCCAGCACCTTGCGGGCTATGGGCAGGTCCTTGCGGATAAGCTGCTGCTGAAGAGTCTTGGTATAGGTGGCGACGACGGCGCGCCGGCCTTCCGAACAGGTCCAGGCCGCAAGGGGAAGCAGATAGGCCAGGGACTTGCCAACCCCGGTGCCCGCCTCCACTATGAGATGTGTCTGCTCCTTCAGGGCGCGGTGAACCGCGCCCGCCATCTCCACCTGCTGGGCGCGCGGCTCGAAATTTTTGATTTCACGGGAGAGAAGACCGCCTCTCTCGAAAAGGAAGTCCAGGCCGGCGGGCGACAACGGCGCGGAGGGATTTTCCGGCTCCATAGTATTTTAATTTTACTAAATAGCGCGCAAACCCCTTGCGGAAAGAGAATATAAGGCATATAATGGACTTATGGACTAAAAACGTATTTTGGTCTAAAAAAGGCGGAACACATAGCCTTCGTCAATACCAACTCAAGCCGCATTTTGTTACACTGAATATACCTATGAAAATACGCAAACTGCTAATAATGGCACTGGCACTGGCTTCGGCCTCCGCGCTGGGAGCCTACAGCGACGACAACCTTTCAAGCATCGACTCCGACGGCAACCGCTATAACATCGTGAACTATTTCGACGGCAACCACGAGGTCATACGCATCATGCTGACGGAAAAGTACGGCAATCTCATCTGGGACCGCATCCGCGCCAACACCTACGACGACAAGGCGGTGGACGTGGCTACCGACCCGGACAGGAACCTCGTGGTGGCGGCGGTGCGCCGCGTGCGCGGGCACAGGGCGCTTGTCCTGTTCAAATACGACAAAAGCGGCCTGCAGACCTGGGAAAGAATCTACGACGACGAGCTGGACAACAACCCGAGCGCGGTTGCCGTGGCCCCCAGCGGGGACATATACGTGGGTGGAACGGTCAGGCAAAACGGCCGGACCATAGCCCGCATATGGCGCTTCGGCGTCAACAGCGAGCTCTACTGGTGCTACAACTACGACCAGGGCACCAGCTCCCGCGTCAAAAAACTCGCCGTGGACATCAACAACAACCTCAACGCCGGCATAGTGGTCACGAACGAAAGCGGCAATTACGGCGAATTCGTCAACCGCTCCGTCATCTACGGCGTGGACGGCTCCATCCTGGGGGACAGATGAAAACCTTATTGTTATCCTGCGCACTCGCGCTGTCATGCGCGCCGCTGCACGCGGCGTCCAGCACTTCGACATTCGTTTCAGTGCTGTCCGACTCGCCCCTCACCTTCGACCCGGCGGCGATGTACGACAACTACAGCTTCTCCGCAACGCTCAACATCTACGAGCCGCTGCTGACCTTCGGCACGGATCTGAAGACAGACACCCTGGCCCCCGCGATAGCGGAGAAAGTGCCGACGCTGGAAAACGGGCTTGTTTCAAAGGACAGGCTGACCTACACCTTCCCCATCCGCAAGGGAGTGAAGTTTCACGACGGAACGCCCCTCACCCCGGAAGACGTGCGCTATTCCCTTATGCGTTTCATGCTCTATGACCGGGACGGCGGCCCCTCGTCCATACTCCTCAAGGCCGCGCTGGGCCATACCTCCACGCGCGACGGGAAGGGCAAATTCACCGTCACCTTCAAGGACGCGGCGGACGCGGTGCGCGTAGAGGGCGACAATGTCGTCCTGACGCTGAAAGCCCCCAACCACCCCATACTGGCGATACTGGCCTCCTGGCCGATGGTGGTCTCCAAGCAGTGGTGCGTAGCCCACGGCGAATGGAGCGGCAGGGAAAGCGACTGGAAATCCTTCAACAACCGCCCCTGGGAAAAATCCTACCTCAAGGACCATGCCAACGGGACCGGCCCCTTCAAGCTCGCGTCGGTCAACGAACTGGCGGGCGCGGTCAAACTGGTGCGCAACGACAATTACTGGCAGGCCCCGGCCAAACTTGAAAAAGTCATTTTCATTGCCGAGGAGTCGGAACACACGCGGCAGACCATCCTTGATGACGGCG
>CAYPTM010000048.1:0-10932 GCA_964413345.1 uncultured Elusimicrobiales bacterium | reverse complement strand
CCTGGGAATCCTGCAACCTCGGCTCCATCAACCTCTCCCATTTCGTAAAGGGCGACATAGGCAAGGCCAAGCTGGACTACGAGGGGCTTGAGAGGGCCGTCGCCATAGCCATACGCTTCCTCGACAATGTCATAGAGATAAACAACTATCCCCTGCCGGAAATAGAGCGCATGGCGAAGGGAAACCGCCGCATAGGCCTCGGCATAATGGGCTGGGCCGAGACGCTTGTCCGCCTGGGCATACCATACGACAGCGAGGAAGCCATAAAGGAAGCCGGCGACCTGATGGGCTTCATCAACCAGAAGGCCATGCACTCTTCGGAACAGCTTGCCAAGGAGCGCGGCGTATTCCCCAACTGGACCGATTCCGTCTTCAACGCGGCAAGCCCGCATTTCTCGGGGCAGGCGCACACGCCGCGCAACTGCGCCCGCACCACCATAGCCCCCACGGGAACCATTGCCATAGCCGCCGGACTGCAGGGAAGCGGCATAGAGCCCTTCTTCGCCATCGCCTACACCCGCTACAACGCCAGCGCGCTGGACGCGCTCAAGAACGGGCAGACACCCAACCCGAAGGACATCTTCTTCGAGGTGAACCCTCTCTTCAAGGAACTGGCGGCTGAATATAATTACTTCGGCCTTAAGGAAAGCGACCTGTGGCAGAAGATAGACAAGAACCACAAGTCCGTCCGCGGCATACCGGAAATACCGGAACGCATACAGGAGCTCTTCCCCGCCGCGCACGACATTTCCATAGACGCGCACATAAAGATGCAGGCGGCCTTTCAGGAACGGGTGGACAACGCCGTCTCAAAGACCATCAACATGGCCGCCGACGCCACCGTGGCGGACGTGAAGCGCGCGTACATGCTCTCCTATGAACTTGGCTGCAAGGGCGTGACCATCTACAGGGACGGCTGCAAGTCGCAGCAGGTGCTCAACCTGGGGGCCCAGCAGCCGGAAAAGAAGGACCGCGCGCGCGACAGAAAGCCTTTCGGCATCACGTCGGAATACTACCAGATAAACACCGGCTACGGCCCGCTGCACATACACATAAACTACGACGAGAAGGGCCCCTACCAGGTCTTCACCAACATCCCCCCGCTGGGGACGGAGATAAGCGGGCTGACCTCGCTCATCGGCATACTGCTGTCAAAATATCTCGACGCGGGCGGCGACCCGGAAAGCGTCCTGAAACACCTCAATTCCGTGAAGGGCGACCGGCCCATTGGCTTCGGGGAGAACCACATCAACTCCATACCCCACGCCATAGCCGTCGCGCTGCGCAACCACCTGAAAAAAAGCGGCCTTATGGAGCAGGGCGACGGGCCGGAAGCGCAGGACAAGCTGGAACTTTGGGAAGCCTCGCGCACGCTGTACTGCCCGAAGTGCTATTCCTCCAACGTAAGCTACCAGAGCGGATGCTCCGGCCCCACATGCCACGACTGCGGATATTCTGAATGTTCATGAAAACAAAAACAACACGCCTGACACTGGCGGCGCTTACCTGCGCCGCACTCATCAACTGCGCCACGCCCGCCTTCGCGGACGAGACGCAGTTCCCCACGCCCGAGTATTTCAAGCGGACCTGGGGCGACCTGAAGGAACTGCCGACAAAACCCTTCCACTGGGATAAAAAGGACTGGCTCATCGCCGGCGGAGTGGTGGGGGCATCCTTCTCCTGCTTCATCTTTGACGGCACCGTGTCGCGCTTCTTCGACACGCACAAAAGCCATTTTCTCGACGAGGTGAGCGGCGCGACCACGCATTTCGGCGACTACAAGATGCAGCTGCCCATATTCCTGGGCACATGGTCCGTCGGTATCGCCACCAAGAGCCCGACCCTGCAGAAAATCGCGGGCGACGGCCTTGAGGCCAGCCTCTTCGCCGCAGGACTCATAACCCCGCTTATAGTCCTGACCAGCGGACGCAACCTGCCGGAGGAGCACGAGGACCCGATGAAGTTTAAGCCCTTCACCAGGGGCCGCTACTCCTATCCGTCGGGCCACACCACCGAGGCTTTCGCCATGGCGACTGTCATAGACCAGAACCTGCGCAAGCACTTCGGCTACTGGCATACGCCCATAGTTTACGCCTTCGCCACCGGCACGGCCTTCTCCCGGGTATACGACCAGAAGCACTACGTGTCCGACATCGTGCTCGGCGCCGGCATAGGCTGGGCAGTAGGTTACTGGGTGGCAAACAAGCCGCGCGACGTGGCGAAACAGAACGTGTTCCTGCTCCCCAGCTCCAACGGGGCCACCATGCTGGTCCGCTTCTAGCACACTCCATACCGCTTGCCGCGCCGTTCCTTAATATAAGGAACGGCGCTTTTATTTGCCGCAACCGGCAAAAAGCGTGGCCTCATGCCGCGTGGAATCAGATGAATATTCCCGTCGGAAAATCAGGAAAGGGCTTGACAGCTTGATATCTATGTGATATCATTTAGATATCCCAAAGGAGGGACAATAAAAATGACGACTGAAACCAAAGGTTACGCCATAAGCGCATGGGCGATGCTTTTCGCAATCATCCTCTGCGCGCTGACAAGCCTCTTCGTGTTCATAAACGGCATACGCGGCGGAGGAGTGCTGATGCTCCTGGGCGGCGTTGCGGGCGGCATATTCACGTTCATGCTTTTCAACGGATTCTTCACGCTTCAGCCCAACGAGGCCGCGGTAATACTGCTGTTCGGCAAATATAAGGGAACGGACACGGAAGAGGGCTGGCGCTGGACCAACCCCTTCGCCAACAGGATGAAGATATCCCTGCGCGCGCGGAACCTGAACATAGAGAAACTGAAGGTCAACGACAAGAGCGGCAATCCCATCGAAATAGCCGCCGTAGTGATATGGCGCGTCACCGACACGGTGAAGGCCTGCTTCGACGTCGACGACTGCGCCCGCTACGTAGCGCTGCAGAGCGAATCAGCGCTGCGCCACCTGGCGACCTCCTACTCCTACGATCATGAGGATGACAACAATGTTTCCCTGCGCGGCAACACCGCGGTGGTCATAGAAGCGCTCAGGAAGGAACTGCAGGACCGACTTGCAAAAGCCGGCGTGGAAGTGGAGGACGCCCGCATAACCCACCTCGCCTACGCCCCCGAAATAGCGGGAGCCATGCTCAAGAGACAGCAGGCGGAAGCGGTGATAGCAGCGCGCAGCAAGATTGTCACCGGCGCCGTCAGCATGGTGGAAATGGCCCTCAATGAACTGTCCGCCCGCAAGGTGGTGGACCTGGACGCGGAACGCAAGGCCGCCATGGTCAGCAACCTGCTTGTCGTGCTCTGCGCCGACACCGAAGCCCAGCCGGTCATCAACGCCGGGACACTGTATTAATCATGGGTGAAAGAAAACCCTTCCTGCTGCGCATGGACTCGAAGCTCTGGGATGAGATAAACTCCTGGGCTCAGCAGGACATGCGCAGCGTCAACGCCCAGATAGAATTCCTGCTTAAGGAAGCGGTGCGCCGCCGCAAGGGGGGCGGGAAGCAGGAGAACAAGGAACAGGAATAGTTTCCCGCAACGCAGAACGGGCCCGCCGCTTAACGCGGCGGGCCCGTTCGTTTACTCCGTCAAGATCAGAAATTGATGCCAACGAAAAGCTGGTTCTGGTTCAGAACCGCGTTCTGCGCGGCATGCTGTGTGGGCGCATTGTAGATGTCGAGTATGGAGTAAATCCCGGCGAACATCCTTTCTCCGGTCCAGCCAAGAGCCAGACGGAGCTGCAGGGTTCCAGCCAGCACAATGTACGCCTTGCGGCCCGCGTAGGTATGCGAGATCTGGTACTGCCCGCCAAGCCCCACCGACGCCGCGCCGCTTATATAGCAGTTTTTAATCGGAACAAAAGTCTGCGACCGGCCCGGCGAGACGGAGAACCCCGTAAAGGAAGTTTCCGTAAGCCCCTTCAAATCGTTGAAACGGCTGTCTATCTGGGCCGGTATTATCGGCGTGGGACTGTTCAGCCGTCCATGATACAAGGAACCTATCCAGTACCATGTTCCCGCGCTGCGCTTCTGCCGCTCGCCCTGGTCATAAGGCGCGTTGAGGGAAAACTCCCGGTAATTCATGACGCGCACCACGCTGAGGGAAACGAAGTCTGATTTCATATCGGGAAATTGCGGGCGGGAACCATCCGGTGAGGAAAGCCCAAGGTCCTCCGGATTGTTTATATAGAAACCCTTGTTGTGCGAAAACGAAAATTCGACACCATACTGCCTTCCATAATAATGCGTGAAGAAATCAAAGGCTTCCGAATGCCCATAAAGATTTTCATCCTTGATATTGAAACCGTTCTTCACCGCGACGCCATACCCGGCCGACAAGCCTCCCATGGCGATAGTTACGCCCGCCTTGTGCACGTCCTCGGACCGGTAGATAATATCACTTGGGGAATCGTTGCTGGAAATGGTCCAGCGCCCGGCTTCCACCGAGTAATAGGGCCGGACGGTGAATGTCGACGGAATGATTTCTATATACTGAGGGTCATATCCCTGCGCGACGGAAAACGACGGCAGGGGCAGGCAGAGCAGGAAGAATGCAAGCAGTTTCCGCATATGATTCGTGGATAATATTAGGATATTAATTTGCGAGCCGCGCGGTAAAGCGCGCGGCTCAACGTGGCAGGGCAAGCGGAAGCGGTTATTTTCGAGCGGTTCGCGCAGGCTGTTCCTTGGCCAGCACGGCGATATACTGGGGTCCGCCGGATTCGAAGATTTTTTCCAGCCGCCAGCCCGTCCCCTCAAGCAGCGACACCAGCTCCTTCCGGGAAACGAACAGGTAATCGAACCATGCCCCTTTCAACTTGTGATAGCGGATGCGGATGCGCACCTGCCCGCCCATGCGGCCTCGCCGCCTGTTGAAAGCGTGGTAGGAAGTATGGTCCGGATTGTTCCCGGCGTAAGGGTCCAGTGTTTCGGCATAGATACGGGCATCCGGCGAAGTGATTTTGAACATCTTCGCTAACAACCGTCGCGCCTTCACCGCCCCGCCAAACAGGCCGAAATTGTTGCCCATCATCACTATCGAATCGAAAGAAGCGGGACGGAAACTGCCGATATCGTCTATTGAACGGCAAATGACTTTTTTCACCCCGCGCATCGCGGACACCTTTACCGCCAGCGGGGATATGTCCATTCCGGTGACATCCAGCCCGCGGGACTGCAGATAAAGGGCGGTGCGCCCCGCCCCGCAGCCTATGTCGAGCACTCGGCCCGCAACTTCGCGCATCGCCTTCTTTTCCCGCCCGGACCAGTCCCTGGGGGAGGAGAAATACCACGCCCGGGTGTCCACCGCCTCCACATAGCCGTCGTCGCGCTCCACTATTTCCATGCGAGTAAGCTCATTCTGCATGGCCATCAACTGAAAGCCGAAAGCGTCGTTATCTTTTTTCACAATACCATCCTTAATTCGATTTGCGCCCGCCCCAGTGTTACCTCGGCAGAACAGCGCCGACAATATAGACGGTCCCCGCGCTTGAAGCCGGCAGGATATACATAAGCCGGCGGCGCGGCGTCCTGCCTTCGGTCCGCGGCATCCAGGCATACCGCCAGCCGCCGCCCTTGCGGGCAAAATTTATCAGAGATAAAACGTCCAGATTACCCTTCGGATCGCGGTGGGTGTTCAGCCTTTCGCCTTCCATCCCGGGGAATTCCGGCTGGACAAGGCAAATACCGTCGGCGCTTAACACCACCAGGTAAGAATCCCTGTAGACAAGTTTTCCCTTTTTGTCCCGGAACAGGTCGAACGCGGCCTCGCCATCCTTTTCAATGAGCGACCGGGCCTCCTCCACAAGGTCCTGCACAAACTTCTTCTCGCTCTTCAGTCCCGACACACCGGCCGCCACGACATATTCCTTGCCGGAAGGGGCGCGGGTCCTGCGAAGGAAAGAACTGCGCCATTCCTTTGCCGGAGGAACCTTGTCCTGCCGGTAATGGACCCAGCCGGAAGCGGCCGGCCCTTTGTCAGCTATTTCCTTTATCCAGCGGTAATAGGGGCGGCCGTCCGCGTCGGTAAACTCAAGACAGCTTTCCCCCACCCGGGACGGGACGGGAGGATATGCCGCGCGCACCATGCCGGTGTCGAAAACCACTACATATCTGTCTTCCTGATACCAGCGCCCGCCGCGAACTCCAAAATCGGCGAAAGCGGTTTCGCCCCGTTTAGCCACTTCATCCGCGGCATCCTGCACCAGTTGGACAAGAGCGCGGACCTCTTTCTGCTCATAGACCGGACCCGACGGTTGGGACGGCTGCGGCTGGGCGAACAGCGCCGAAGCCGAAAACAACGCGACAAAGAAGCCTGACAAGCGAAGCATTTCTATCCCCTTAGACTATATTCTCCTGCTAATGTGCCAGCAAATCCTCGGCCTTGACTTGCGGATGCCGGTAACGCGAACGGGACTCCGTCGCGCGCCCATATTGTATGGCGGAAACGGGACACCACTGTATGCAGGCCATGCATTGCTCGCAGCGGTGCTGCCAGCAGGGGCGTCCATCCTTCATGACGATGTTCTCAACCGGGCAAAGCTTTGCGCAGAGGCCGCAGGAAGTGCACTTGGCATCGGCAAAGAACTTCTCGTCCATCCCATTAAGCCGCTTGGAACCCATGGCGTAGACAGCCCCCGAAAGCAGGCGGGAGTACCAGGGCCCTTGTTCAATCAGTCCTTCGGCGCCGGATTGGATAGTCCGCGCCATATCCTTTACTCGCGAGCGCGCGGCTTCAATTATTGCGGCAACCTCTTCCGGTGGCTGGGCGCCTTTCATTGGTATGTAATTACCGGGCATTTTCACGTTGAACCCGCAGGACAGATGCGCGCCACCCCGGCGGAGAATGCCGTCAAGCTGCTGAAGCGTCAGTCCGGCGGAACCGCCCATAGTAGCAACAGCAAAAACATATTTTGCGCCAAGGCCGGAAAGTTTTTCCGCGAAACGGGCGGCCATTAAAGGAAGCCCCCACATGTAAACCGGGAACACCAGGCCGATGCGGTCGGCGTCGACGGCAACACCGCCGCGCAGCGCCGCGGCCATGTGGACCAGCTCGGCCCCGCCCAGCTCCGCCCCAAGCTCTCTGGCCATAGACAGCGAATTTCCAGTCCCGGAAAAATAATAGATGACCGTCTTCATGCGTCCTCCCTGTTCCGTCAGGTCAAAACAGCCGGTTCAAATCCCGGCCATGCTCCATACACATAAACATTAGCAAGTATTCCTTCAGATGGCGCGTCAAAAGGAAATTATTCCTGACATGCTCCCGCCCGTTCTCGCCCAGCTTGCGGGCATAGTCAGGCGCCTGCAGCAGCTGTTTTATGGCGAATGCCGCGCCTTCAACCGAGTGACAGAGCATGCCCGAATAGCGATGGGTTATCTGCAGCGGTATGCCTCCCACGGCGGAGGCGACAACAGGCTTCCCCTTCCACAAAGCTTCTGCTATGGTCAGCCCGAAGCCTTCCTTGAGGGACTTCTGCAATATGATATCGGAACCGCGCTGGAGAGCATTTACTTCAAGGTCGTTCTGCGGCATCAGAAGTATATGTATGTCCCTGTCCCCTTCGGCCCGGTTCCGCACTTCCTCAAGCACCTGCAGGCCTTCCGGATCGTCCACGGCAGTGCCGCCGGCCAGCACAAGCTGGCAGTCCATGTGGCGTTTTACCAGCCTGTAGGCTTCGATTACGCCCAGCGGGTCCTTGAGCCGGTCAAAGCGGGATATCTGTGTTATTACGGGCTTGTCCCTGTATATGCCGTACTTGCCGAGAACGGCCAGCACGGCCTCTTCGGGCAAGTCCCTGTTCTTGTCGCTAAGAGGGTCTATGGACGGAGCCACCAGAAACTGACGTATCGGCAGCACGCGCGAAAACGACGGGGCCGAGAACACGGAGGCGTCATACCTGACGATGTATTCGCGCAGGAACGACCATACCCGCTCATCGGGCGCGGACACGTCCACATGGCAGCGCCATATCCACTTGTTGGCCCCCTTTTTCTCCACCAGCATTATAGGCTGCGGGTCATGGACGAACATTATGTCCCCGGAAAGGTCCATCTCGGCCGCGTTGAGGCGGCCTGTCTCCATGAACACTTCAAAATCGCGGCCGGTTATTTCCTCGGCATGGCCATGCAGGGCATTGTGGAATTTCTTAGTGACCGCAAAAAACTGCTCCCCGCCCTTTATGACATCCCATGTCGCGTCCAGGCGCAGTTCCCGCATAAGCGGCATCATGCGGTTGAGTATTTCCGCCACGCCGCCGCCAACGGCGGTGGAGTTGAAAAAGCGGATTTTCTTTCCTTTCAGATGTTCCGCCAGAAGCGAGAGCTCATCCGCGCCGGACTGCCCTATGAAGGGAATGTAATCTTTGATGCCGTTCATGCCGCGCGCCTCCTTTCTACGATGTCCAGGATTCTGGAACGCAATCCCTCGGCAGTGCAGGTATAGGGGTCGAGCCTTGAGACGGCCTCCGCGATTTCCGGCTCTCCCGCGGATTCCGCCAGCCAGAGAGAAAAGTCATTATCCCCCTTCTCCAGGCGCAGGCGGGCCTCGAACATATGGAAGTATATGGAATCCATGGAAATCTGCCGTATCTGTCCGGCAAACTCCGGCAGGGTTCTGGCGGTTCTGCCGGTAGGAAAGATGAAGCTGACCGATTTAAGGAAATGGAACGTCTCGTTCTCCGAAGCAAAGCGCTGCCTGGCGGATACGCTGCGCGCCATATAATCCTCCATGGTTGAAGCGATTTTTTCCCGTATGGCGCGCAGGGAATCAAGCCGGACTATATCTATGCTGGCAAGCGCCTCGGCAAGGCGGGCCTCACCCAGAGCATGGAAAACCCAGTAGGCGAAATCGTTCGGCGGCTCCGGAGAAAGATGGAGATGCTGGCGCAGGAAGCGGTGGGTGTGATGGAATATGCAGGAATCCGGCACCTCTTTGACAAGCGCGAGAAGCTGCTCAAGGTTTACGGCCCGCAGTCCCGTCAGCTCAGTGAGCGACAGGCGCGAATAAAACAGGAATTCATCCTTTGCCTCATGATTTTCCATGCGTTTCCTCCCCGGCCCCGTGCCCGGCCGGCGGACAATCGCCGGCGCCGAACAATCGGCGGCCGAATTCCTCGAAATAGCCCTTCTCCAGAAAGAACACTACGGCCGAGGAAAACACGATGCTGAACAGTATGGTGGAGTAGACGAGTTCCTGGACCAGCGCTATGTTTTTAAATCCGGCATTAGCCGTAAGCGAAAGCAGCACCGCGGAGACCAGCCCCTTCGGCCCCATGGCCGCGATGGCGGCCTTGTCGATGTAAGGCGTGGAGGAGTCGGTCGACGCCTTCACGCTTAACATGCGGCCAAGGAAAATCAGCAGGGTCAGGACAACCCCTCCCGCCATCATCGGCAGATTGGTCATCCTGATTGAAATCCCGATATAGAAAAAAAAGAAAATCTTCAGCAGGAACACCAGCTCGGAAAACAGCGACAACTCAATGGAATTGAACTCCAGTATATTTGCCGTATTGACCTTCCCGAACAGGGGATACGACACGATACGCTTTATGTTTCCCGAAACCATTCCGAAAGCGAGGGAGGAAATCGCCCCGCTGTATCCAAGAAATTCCGTGACACCGAACACGGTCACGATAAAAGCCGGGGTCAGCAGCATGTCGTTTTCCAGCTTACGGACCCACCGGAGAGAAGTGGCCCAGAAAACCGCCGCGACCATGCCTATCACGGAGGACATGGTGAACGAAGCCAGTATCTGCCCCACCATGAAGCCGGGATTCATTTCCCGCAGCCGTATCATCTGCAATATGCCCAGGGTAACGACTATGCAGAGAACGTCGGTGAAAGTGGATTCGAGAAGAAGAATGGTTTTGGTCCGCGCCGCGATCTTCATGCCTTTCGCAAGCGGTATCACTATGGCGAAAGACGTGCCGCCCAAAAGCGCGCCTATGGCAAACGACTCCATGACGGGCACCTGAAGCCACCATTGCACCATCAGCGCGACGACCAGAGAAGAAAGGAGGAAATTGAGCAGTGCGATACGCGTTCCGGACAACAGAGATTTAGTGGCCGTCTCAATGTTTATCTCAAGTCCGCTGTAAAAAAGAATGATGGAGAGAGCGACGGTGCCGAGCATTTCCCCCATAATGCCGAAGTTATGCGCTGAAACAAAACCGAACACCGGCCCCGCCAGCACGCCCAGCAGGACCATCGGGATGACATCCGGCACCCTGGTCTTGTCAAAAAGAACCTTGAACGCATGGCCCAGAATTATAAGGAGCCCGGCGAATATTATAGAGAATGACATGTTAAATTCCGTATCCGGCTTTCATAAATATATTTCTCGGCCCTGTCGCCATGGAAACATTTTCGCATATTGCCGCCAGCAGACTGCCTTGATTTTAACAAACACTTTCAGAAATAGACAAACATATCATTGGCCGGTATTGCAACCAACAGCAAAGAAAACCCTTAGTTACCAAAATAAGCCTTGACAAAAGTTGCCAAAGTATTTAGAATATTAATATCAAGATTAATTTTCTTAAGTTTTACCTAGCTTTACCTTATATTAGGAGCGATTATGCCGAACCTGGTAACAAAGTGCCCATCCTGCAGCAAGCTGATGAAAATTACCAGCATCACCTGCGGGGAATGCAACATAAAGCTTGAGGGCAGCTTTGAGTTGCCGCCCCTTCTGGCCCTGCCGGAGGAAGATTTGCAGTTCGTGATGAATTTTTTCAAGGTGCAGGGCGCCATAAAGGAAATGGAAAAACTTTACGGCGTTTCCTACCCTACCATTAAAAACCGCTGGGCGCAGATAGCCAAAGCCCTGAAGATGGAAATAGCCGAAATGCACGGCGCGACCCGCATGCAGATATTGGAAGCGCTCAGCCGCGGCGAGATAACCGCCGACGAAGCCGCGAAGCGCCTGAAGGAAATGTAAAGGAGCGGC
>CAYPTM010000047.1:0-11210 GCA_964413345.1 uncultured Elusimicrobiales bacterium | reverse complement strand
AAATCAATCCTGTTTGTCCGTACTGCGATATTGACAACAAGGTCTGAAAACCACCCGTTTTCAAGATAAAGACTTACTATATGCTCATCCACCTCACTTAGTGTCGGGGTTGTGGTTGCATCGCAGGTGTTTTCCAACATTTCGGCCGAATATTCTTTAGGTATATCGCCCAGCTCACCTTTAAGTAGTTTCCACACCAATGGGGTTGCATCTTTGTCGCGCATAAATCTGAATGTACATCGCACATGGTATCGATAGAGTGAATAGGGTTCTGAAGCAAGAACTTGATGAAGCTTCACCAAGTCAGGTGCAACCTTCATGCCGAATTGGCTCAACGCGATGGAGGCAGAGGGAGTCCACTTAAGCGCCCCCATAAGCGCAGGTATGGCACGCTCATCACCAAACTTTCCCAAAGCCTCCACCGCAGCATCACGCACCTCAAAACGCTCAGGGTTCAGCTTTTCCTCCCTCGGGCTGCCATCCCGGACAAACTCTATAAGCGCTGGAATGGCATCTTTGACATTATTCCACGCAACCCATCGGATTGCCGTCATGCGCGCCATGTCGTTACCGTGATTTATATGTTTTATCACTGCAGGCGCAAGACGCAGGTCCGTGCATCTAAGTATTGCTTCTGTCGACGCCCGGGCAGCCCGACCACCGTTATCTTCATCTGAATCGAAAGCTGGTATGACCATACGGTTCATCACGTCGAAAAGAACTTTAACCTCTTTTTCGGTAGAAGGTTTGCGAGTCCCGAGTGCAGCTATAAGCAGGCGTTTCTCTTGGTTATCCTTTACTTTGCGCAGTTCAGTGGTAAGTTCAATCAGAGACATGGCATCGAATTCTGGAACTCGTTTGCCCGCGAGTCTTTCAAAGAACTCTCGTTTTTCGACCGTATAGTCCTTTGGACGGGAATCAAGGGATGCATGCACGGAAGAGGACATGCCGCCACACAATAGCACCACGGCAACTGTCAAAACATGGAAAAGCTGCTTGCTTAACATAAATACCTCCGAAGACATGTAATCGAATACTTTGGTTTTGCAACCCACGTCTTATTTTGCGCACACCGCTTTTGCGGAAAAGCACTATGGCACAACAAAACACCTGCATGCGCCTGGAAGCGGCTATGCGTTTCAGGCAGCATTTATATGCCAATGGAGTGACGCCAATTAAAGCGCCCGGCAAAAATTTACCGTCTCAAATTTTAGATGATACTATCCCCACTGGGCATAGTATACCTTTCTCCCCATACTTTGCACAGCCGCCCAAAGCGCAGGCACCCGAAATCCACCGGTCGGGAAAACATCATCCGGTTGTTTATTACAGTACAAATCAAAAGCCGCCCCTGATGGAGCGGCCTTTGTTTCAAACAGCTAAATGTCCCTGCAATGCGATTCGCGACAGGCCATGTTTAGCCTATTCGCAATCCACTCACCACTTATAATTCAAAGACATGCGGTGCGCGGTACCTAGATCGCCAAACGGGCTCCAGGCATAATCGAGCGAGGCCGAACCCATGGCAATGCCTCCCCCGGCATTCAAGCCTGTCAGCCCGCCCAGCTTGCTGGTCGAGGTGCGGGAATTATACCCGGCCCGCGCCGCCAGAGAGACAGCCTTCATGGGGAAGAGGTATTCGCCCCCGACGGCATAATAAACCGCGGCAGCCTTCGGCGCCACGACATCGGCGGCCAGCGTAAAATCACTCGTCTTGTACGCACTTCCAAAACGAAGCGTAAAAGGCAGGCTGTCCCGCGTATTGCGATACTTAAGCCCGGGCCCCATATTGGCTGCCGAGAAAGACAATGCAAGCTTCTCCGATAGTCGAGCCCGCGTGCCTAAATCCAGCGCCACGGTGGAGGCAGTGTCGTCAAGATTTGAATATATGTATTTGCCTCCCGCGCCCAAATCCAATATGCCAAGGTTGAAGCCAAGGCCGAAACCGACCGCCAGATCACGCGGATGGAAAGTGTTGCCCGTGCCAGCGCCGGTATTATCAATCTCGTCCATGGAGCCAGGCGACAGATACTGCACCTGCGCACCCCAGACCAGCCCGCCGAAACGCTTCGCCAGCGCGAGGTAATCGTAATTTATCGACTGGAAATAGAAGGCGTGCGTAAAAGAGACGTCGCCGTTTTTTACACCAGCCAGGCCCGCGGGATTGTAATATAACGCCGAGGCATCTTCCACCGCCGCCCCCTGCGCAGACCCCATAGCCACAGCGCGCGCCGTAACGGGAATCTCCAGGAACTGAGCGCCAGCCGTGCCGACCGCGTCGGAGGAAAAATCACCCGCCCGTGAAACACCCGCGAGGACCGCTACAAGAACCACCGCCGCAAAGTTAATTTTTTTCATGGTCGTAGCTCCTACCTCACTATGGCCAGCTTGAGAGTTTTAGGCTGTCCGCCACCCTTAACAACGGCAAGGTATACGCCGCTGGCGACATTTCTGCCGGAACCGTTTTTGCCGTCCCACGCGACACAGGCATTGTTAGAGGAATGGAACTCCAGCGTTTTCACCAGATCGCCCACGGTGTTGTAGATGTATATTTTGCCGTCGTCGGACAATCTGTCGAAAATAAGGCCGGTCCCGCAGCCCGCGACAGTGGCGGACCCCTGCCTGTTGTTGGCGCCGGGTTTCCACGGCACGGGGTAAGCCCTTGCCGCGCTGACATCGGCCAGGGGGCTCACCCCCCGCTGGACCGCGCGCAGTGAAAGCGGATCGCCCGTGGCGGCGGCTCCCTGAGCGTCATAGGCCTCGAAACTGTAAGTGTAGTCGGAGATATCGCCCACCACGATGACACACGTAGTGATATCGACATGCCAGCGGGACCCGTTCGCATAGCTGCCGTCGGAATCTTCTTCCGCCATGGCAAACGGACTGCCGGAGACTTCAACACCGCTCTTCATGACATGAAGCCTTGGATAGCCGTCGGCGGGAGGGTCGTCATCCTCGTCCGTGTAATCAACCCGGAAATCGTAGTTGCTTGCAGCGCCGGTCGCGACATTGACGCCGTCGTCCGTATAACCGGAGGCTTTAACCCAGGCAAGCTTCGGTGCTTTTTCCGCGCCGTTATAGAATAATGTCGTAGTAGGATCGCCGTAGACATTGAAATCCATCTTGTTCATCCAGCTGCTGTTGCCGAAACTGTCGCCCATGCTGCTTTTTACCGAAGCCAGGGCCTGCCCGGCGGGCATACCGGAAGAAATCAGCAGATTCATATAGGAATAGCCCATTGACGCGTTGTCCGCGTACGAAGGCATGGGCGTCCAGTAACCCACCGCATACCAGGAAACACGGGACGCTGAAACCGTGTTAACCGCGCCTTTCTTCAACAAAGCGTAGCCGAGATTGGCCGTGTCTTCCGGATAACCGTTATTGCAGGAACACTGATAGAAGAAAGAAGGATAAGCATCCGTAAGCGAAAGGGCATGAGTGCTGTTGAACATATCCGGCCAAAGCATCTCTCCGGCCTGCGGGATGCCGTCGTCATTCGTGTCCTCTTTCCAATACTTGCGGGAAACGCCTGTTTCACTCCCGTGCCCCCACCATAATACAGTGCCGTAACCCTTGTTTATCTCCCTTATCATCATCGTGCTGGAAACGCCTTCATGCTCCCCGTTATCATAGGAGGCCGTGTCCGGAACGGGAAGAAGGCCGGCCTTTTCGTAAGCCGCATAATACGAATGGTTGGCGGCAGTCAGATAATCGTTAACGACATATTTGGGCAGGTCCAGCCCGTCGCTGCGCGCGCTGCCTTTGCTGTCCTCGTTGTAATAGTTGGAAATAGCCATCGGCAGAAACATCTTTTTGCGCCAGGCAGGCGCACCCGTGACATTCTTGTAATCGATAATCTTCTGCAGTACAGCGTCCAAAGTGCTGTAATCAGAGCCATAAACCGGTATGCGGCCCACATACACTTCCGGGGTGAAGCTGACACCGCCCACGCCGCGGTCGCCGGCGTAATCGCCGAAATAACCGTCGCCGTTAAGGTCCCAGTTGCCGGTCAGATTGCTGTAAAAGTAGTCCGTGGGGGAATTGCAATCGCCGTCGGTGCAGCCTTTCCTGGGCCAGCACATCTTCATGGGCACATCGCCCGAGGCCGGGGTGGGGTCGCCTATCAGGAGCACGTTCACTATGCCCATGGTGGAATAATTATCTATCAGCCACTTGCGGATTTTCTCGGCCGTCCCGTCCGGCGATTGCCCGGTCAAAGAACCGTAATCGTTCTCCGTTACAATCAACGGATTATAACCGCGCGCCTTCAACTGGGAAACGAAGAGTGTCAGTTTTTCACTGTTAGCCTTTATGGCATTGGTGGTGATGATGACATAGTTATAGGTAACAGCCCTGGAGGTCGCGGCGCCTTCCCGATACCAGGCTTTGGCGGCGTCATAATTGGCAAATCTCTCCGCGGCAATAGAATCCATTGCATTGTCGCCAAGCAGGGCGGCGCCCAACCGGCTGCGGGAAGACGCGGAACCGGAAACGGTCACAACAGCCGACTTCACCACGTACACTTTCCCGGATATGGGATTGTACTGCACGGGGAAAAACTGAACCCGGGCGAATTTCCACTTGCGCATTCCGGACAGTTCTTCCAACACCGCCACGCTATTCGGATATTTCTGGTCGAGATTATAAACATCAAGATTTTTCCCGCCGCGAATATTGCTCGCGGAACCCCAGCTCAGGCGCACAGAACGTCCCGAAGGGGAAGAAGCCGCCGCGGGAGCCGGGCGCAGGTTATAGGTGCCCGGCACTTCCTCCGTGACCACGTTGGTTATTGCCAGCTGGACCGTAGCCATATCGGTTGATGGGGGCAAAGCCACATCATAAATTTTTGCCGGAAGCTGGGGATTGCCCGGCATGGAAGCCGGAGAGAAACCATCCATCTCGACACTGTCGCCCTGCGCCCCCGGCACGATGCGGTATTGCCCGGCGTTCAAGGTCAAAGAGACGGTCTGGCATCTGGCAGCCTGCGCGAGGAACAACAAGCCACCGATTAACAACAGCGGAAAACAGAACTTTTTAGACATGCGGCACTCCCCATGGAACGATTTACGGCACATAATCAGGAAAGCATGCGGCACAATGTGCCGCACGCGAAAAACAGGCTCCATACACATATTGAGTTGGAACCACCCCAGAACATTGTACGTTATTGGAAAGGGTTTTGAATGAGAAAAAATGCTATTGAAATACCTGCCCATCCCTCAAAACAGGCATTACATTCCTTCCTGCAATTTGTCCTGGCAATAAACTTGAGAAATCTCCCAAGCAATATGCCGCTCGCCTCGCTGACTTGAGATAATCGCAGCCCCAAAAAAGAACTATAGAAACCGTAAACCCGGCAAATACCTGCTTTGGTGGAACTTTCTTCATTATGCCGGTACTTGTGGTCAGCCTGCCAGCTCCACCATTTTCCTTAAAGTATCCTTCCGAATGGATTGTCTGTATGAGTGAAGACGGAACGCAGAGCAGGACTAATTACTCCCTCTATCTGCTGAAGGCAAAATTATCCCGCTGAAATCAAAGGCCAGAAGCACATACAGTAAAGCCCCCCTCGCGAACACTCAACACATCATTGGGTTGTTTATTGATTCAGAAATGAGAGTGAAGATGTATAATGTTGGCGTATGGCAAAGCGTAGGATCGGCTGTTATCAGCCTGTAGCCGAGACAGGCAAAGCACAAGGCGTCAATGCTATGACGACAGAGGGATCTTTTATGTCGCAAGCACTAACTGGAACAGATCCTATTTCACATTAAGAAGGGAGCATAACAGTATGAGCAAAAACGTTTTTATTCTGGGAGCTGGGGCCTCTAGACATACCGGGGCACCTATGATGAATGACTTTATGGATGCTATCGAGGATAAATGTAATTCACATGACGGAGCCAAGTTCCTGCCGGTTCTTACCAAGCTACGGGAATTGAAGGCCATCCACACTAAAGCCAAAATTGATTTCAATAATAATTTAGAAACCGCAATGGTTATCTGTAAAATGGACAATTTATTACGTCCATTTAAGGAAAATGAAGTACTATTGAATCAATTTAAGTCAATAATTTGCACAATACTTGAAGAAAAAATCAAATTCAAATTAAAAACGGATTCCCATAACGGATCTGTCAATTCCGAATATGGTCAATTAATCGAACTCATACGAGCCATGAATCTCAATCAGACGACTGTCATAACTTTTAACTATGACATTGCCTTAGATTACGCTTTTTATATCCATGGAGTAGACATTAACTACTGCATAACACCCGATGGCAACTCTTCCACTTTTAAGTTACTGAAACTTCATGGCTCGACGAACTGGAAAAAAGGGAATCTCAGTAACACCCTAGAACCGATATCTATTAAAGATTATTTAAATAAAAAAGGAACGTGGGTACGAAGGGATGATCAGCCTCTACCAATCTCTCAATCATTCAGCTCATCAGAAACAGCTTTTATCGTCCCTCCAACCTGGAATAAAGCATGGCATTATCAACAGATCAATAGTGTCTGGCAGCAGGCTGCAAAAGAGCTATCTACGGCTGAAAATATTTTCATATGTGGGTACTCTTTCCCCAGCACAGATGAGTTTTTTAAATACTTATATGCGATTGGAACCATCGGCTCAACAAGAATTAGAAATTTCAGCGTATTCAATCCAGACGAGAATGTAGAAGCCAGATTTTCTACGCTGATGGGAACGGAAGTACAACCCAAATTTAGATTTATCAAGAAAAACTTCGCTGAGGCATTGAAAGATATTCGCATGTCTTTCATAACACAATCAGGGAAATGACATCCTGACTGGATGGTCTTAGATAGTCTGAAACTTTGTCGAAGTGGCAAACGCCAAGGCCGCTGACCACATCGTTTTAGATGAAATGGTCTCCTTCCTGAACCAACAGAAATGGGTTAAAACTCTGGGAACAAGAAGGCAGGATTCAAACTCCCGCAAAAAGATTGTGCATGGAGGAAGGTATTGGGAAACTTTTATAGCAAGTCGAAGGGGTCCCTCGCCCGAACTGGCTCCCGGGCATGGACACCCTGCGCCGGCCTCCGTACAACTCCGCCCGGCTCCGAGTGCTGGTCGGGCAGCGCCGCTGTTTCCCAGAGGGAAACAGTAGCGCTATGCGCCCGCCCGGTTCGCACACCAAACCTGCGGTTTGGCGACCCCACTTGCTGAGAGGACAAATTTAAGGGGCCCGCCTGTTACTAAGGCGGGCCCCTTAAATTTGTCCTCCCGGGCATGGATTCGAACCATGAATACCTCCTCCAAAGGGAGGTGTGTTACCATTACACCACCCGGGAAAAAACTTTTAACACATCGCGCGCTCATTGCCGCAGGGGACACAGATCCGGCAAGACCGGCGGGCTTTCCCCGCGGCCTTGCCGCCAAAACCCCGGACGCGCGTCAGCGCGTCCGGCCACAGATTGCCGTTAAACTTCCGCCGTGGCGTGGCAGGCCTTTATATGGTCTGCGCTCGGCAGCGGATTGCGGGCCAATTCTTCGTGGTAAGCCTTGAGGACGTGCTCCTCAAGATAGCCGCGGAATTCCTGCGTTATCGGGTGGACCATGTCCTTGTGCGTGCCGTCAGGCAGTTTGCGCGAGGGCATGCACAGGAAAAGTCCGCTGTTGCCCTGCACAACCTTCATGTTGCGCACAACGAAGCAATTGTCAAAGGTCACGCTGGCAAAGGCTTTGAGCCTTTCCTCGTTCATAAGATGAACGCGGATCTCGGTAATAAGCATACAACACCCCCCTCTCTATAGGAACCGCGCCGCGAACGCCGAACGCGGAACCTCTCCATGTAGTCTCACAAGTTGAAGCGCTTTCCGCCTGTCCTCACACAAGCAGAAAACCGACGAACCGGAACCGGACATCAGCACAAAATCCGCATTAGCGGACAGCTCCGTCTTCAGGAGCCTGACACCGGCGTTCATCGGAACGACAGCGGCTTCCAGCCGATTGAAAAGGAACTTGCCCCATACCGCGGGCCCAAGACCCTTTTTCAACGCTAGTTTGAGTTTATTAAGAGAAGGGGTGGTTGTCAAGCCCCGGCCTGAGGGCAAACGCAGAGCCTTGAATACCGGCCCGGTAGGCTGGGGAACGCCGGGATAAAACACCGCCGCGTAAGGTTTTCGCCCGGCCATCGGCAGAGGAACGAGCCTTTCGCCTATACCCCGACCGCGCATAAGCCCGTTTTCATAGAGGAAAACCGGCACGTCCGCCCCCAGTTTTGCCGCCAGGGTCCGTACAGGCTTTGCAAGCGGATCGCGCTCCAGAAGGCGGCACAAGCCGCGTATTACAGCACCCGCATCCGAAGAACCGCCGCCCAGTCCCGCCCCAACCGGTATCCGCTTGGTCAGCCTGATGGAAACGGCGTTTTGCACACCGTAAAGCCCGCGCACAAGTTCTGCCGCGCGCACCGCGAGATTATCCGCCCCGGCCGACAGCTCCGCACCAATACGATTGTCAATCCTGAGGGTTACCGGCCCCTTGCGCGAAGAGAGGGAAATCCTTACCGTATCTCCGAAATCCAGTTTGGCGAATATGGTGTCCAGTTCGTGATAGCCGTCCGGGCGTTTGCCCGTCACTTCCAGAAATAGGTTTATCTTGACCGGAGCCTTGAGAGTTATCGTCCTCACCTTTTATCACCCCCGTTTATTATGGCGCACAGGGCGTCGGCCGCCGCCTTGCGGCGCGCCCCCAGGCGTTCTATTTCCGTCCGGGACAGGTTTTCGTGCCAGGGCTTGTCCGGCACCAGATTGGTAATATAAAGCACCGCCGCCGCCTGACGCCCTATATGCCTCGCCGCGGCGAACACCTGGGAGCACTCCATGTCAAAGCAGTTTACGCCAAGCCTTTCAAAACGCGGCAGGTCCGGCCCTTCCAAAGCCAGGGAGGAAACAGTCGCGCAGGACACATCCACATGCCGGCAGAGCCCCCCCTCCAGCCGGGAAACCAGCTCTGGGGACGGCAGGTATTCTTTCGCGGGAGAACTGCCCTCAAGCATCTGGGTGAAACTTTCAAAGGAGAACGACTTGCGCACCAGCGCGATGTCGCCCACCTCAAGGCCGCGCCCGCCGGCGCAGTTGAACAGGTAAATCCTGCGGCAGGCAGTCTGACCGAGAGAGAGGACGCAGTCCCCCACCAGCAGGCTGTAATGCGTGCCTATAAGGGTGGCGCGGCCGGCGTCCTGCACCCGGAAATAGTCCCCATGCGCGCGCGCCCCCCCGCCAAGGGAGGCAAACAGCTGCATTTCGGACAGCGGCAGCAGCACGCAGTCTTCTTTTATGGCCGTTTTTTCAACGCCGAAAAGTTTTTTGAAAGAATCCATTTAAACCGGCCCCGTCTGAGCTTTTTTTGTGGGTGCGGAAAAACCGGACAGCTGGGCCAAAAAACGGCTTTCCGGACCGGGGCTGTCTGTATTCTAGCAAATGCCGGAAACGGGCCGTCCGCGCGGAAAAACGGCCCGGAACGCAAGCGATTTTTTACGTCGGCGCTTTGCGGTTTCGCGGCTTAAATCTTATAATTTCTGGACAGCTCAGTTTGCCGCTGCGTTTGGGCAGCGGTAAACAAATCTTCAGCTGCAAAACCGAAACGCCCAGCCTCTTTGCGAACAATGAGAGACAGGCACACGCCGGACAGGCGGTGCGGGCAGCGGGTTTGGGGGCACATGCAGACAGCGGTATCTACGTTTACGGAGATAGTAAAGCGCAACGGGAAGCGCGAGTCGTTCAACCCGGCAAAAATAACGGCGGCGATAGTAAAGGCGGGCGCGGCCACGAAGGAGTTCAGCGAGGCCGACGCCGCGAAACTCACCATAAAAGTACTCAATATAGCCCAGTCTCTTTACCAGAACGGCACTCCCACGGTGGAGCAGCTGCAGGACATAGTTGAGGAAGTGCTTCTTGCCAGCCCTTACCGCAAGACGGCGCGCGCCTATATCGCCTACCGCGACCAGCACGCCCGCATGCGCGAGATATCCTCCCGCTTCAATGTGGATATAGTGGACCAGTACCTCAGCAAGGCGGACTGGAAGGTCAGCGAGAACAGCAACATGGCCTTCTCCCTGCAGGGCCTGAACAATTACATTTCATCCGAAATAAGCAAGATATACTGGCTGGAGAAGATTTACCCGCCCCATATAAAGGAGCGCCACTCCGGCGGGGACATGCACATTCACGACCTCGGCCTGCTGGGCACCTACTGCGTGGGCTGGGATCTGCAGGACCTGCTTGCCAACGGCTTCAAGGGCGCGGCCGGGAAGGCCGAATCCAAGCCGGCAAAGCACCTGCGCTCCGCGCTGGGCCAGATAGTCAATTTCTTCTACACCCTGCAGGGCGAAGCTGCCGGCGCGCAGGCGTTCTCCAACTTCGACACACTGCTCGCGCCCTACATCCGTTACGACAAGCTGGACTACCGCAGCGTGAAGCAGGCCCTTCAGGAATTCCTGTTCAACGTCAACGTGCCCACCCGCGTGGGCTTCCAGACGCCGTTCACCAACATCACCATGGACCTGAACGTGCCGTCCTACTATAAGGACCAGTGCGTGGTCATCGGCGGGCAGATGATGCCCGAGAAATACGGCGAATTCCAGCAGGAGATGGACCTTTTAAACAAGGCCTTCCTGGAAGTCATGCTTGAGGGCGACGCCAAGGGCCGCGTGTTCACCTTCCCCATCCCCACCTACAACATCACCAAGGACTTCAACTGGGACAACCCCAACCTGGAGCTGCTGTGGGAGATTACGGCCAAGTACGGCATCCCCTACTTCGCCAACTTCGTCAATTCAGAGATGAGCCCCGAGGACGCCCGCTCCATGTGCTGCCGCCTGCGCATAGACAACCGCGAGCTGCGCCGTCGCGGAGGCGGCCTGTTCGGCTCCTCCCCGCTGACCGGCTCCATCGGCGTGGTGACCATCAACATGCCCAGGCTCGGCTATATCTCCAAGACGGAAGAGGAATTCTTCGAACGCCTTGCCGCCGTCATGGACGACGCGAAGGAAAGCCTTGAGATAAAGCGCAAATACATCGAGCGCCTTACCGAGAGCAACCTCTATCCGTACATGAAGTTCTACCTGCGCAACATCAAGCAGCGCTTCGACTGCTACTGGAAGAACCACTTCTCCACTATCGGCATAGTTGGCGTCAACGAGGCGTGCGAGAACCTGCTGCACAAGGACATCGGCACGCCG
>CAYPTM010000046.1:0-11224 GCA_964413345.1 uncultured Elusimicrobiales bacterium | reverse complement strand
GACTCTCATCCATTAAAGTTTATAAAAGAACCGCCCCATTTGACAGCCGACGGGGACAAGTTATATCTTCTCTACTTGGAACCCATATGAAAACCGTGGCCGTCCTGCCCGCCTACAACGCGGAAAAAACCCTGGAACTGACGCTGGGCGTGCTGCCGCGTGACATCAGCGAAGTGATACTCGTTGACGACGCTTCCACGGACGGCACTTTCGCCCTGGCGCAAAAGCTTGGCCTGAAAGCCCGCCGCCACGAGAAAAATACCGGCTACGGCGGCAATCAGAAAACCTGCTACGAAATGGCCCTTGAAGCCGGGGCCGACATCGTCATAATGATTCACCCCGATTACCAGTACGACCCCCGCGTTGCCCCGGTCATGGTGAAGCTGATAGAGCTTGGCGTATGCGACTTCATGCTTGGAAACCGCATACGCACCCGCCGCGAGGCCATCGGCGGCGGCATGCCGCTTTACAAATATCTGGCCAACCGGGGTCTTACCTTCGCCGAAAACCTCGTGACCGGCCAGAATCTGGGCGAATGGCACAGCGGCCTGCGCGCCTATTCCCGCAAGGTGCTTGAAGGCGTGCGCTGGCGGGAAAATTCGGACGATTTCCTCTTCGACACGCAGTTTCTGCTTCAGGCGGCAAACGCCGGTTTCCGCATAGGTGACATACCGGTGCCCACGAAATATTTCGAGGAAGCGTCCTCCATAAACTTCCGCAGAAGCGTGCAGTACGGCATGGGCACGCTGATGGCGCTGGCGGCCTACCGCCTGCACCGCAGCGGCATATGTAAAAACCGCCTCTTCACCCCCCCTGACGCGGCTTAGCCCCGAAGCTTTATAAATGCTAAAATCTGTACATGCAAACGGCTTCCAGGCCGGCAGCGGTCGTGTACCGCTACCATGACAGTTTTTACGTGAACCTCACCAACCGGTGCCCCAACGCCTGTTCTTTCTGCATAAAGCAGAAATGGGCGATGAACTACCGCGGACAAAACCTCGACCTTGGCGGGAAGGAACCCACCGCGGAAAAGGCTGTTGCCGAGCTGGACAAGGCCATAAAAAGCTTTGCCCCGAAGGAAGTGGTGTTCTGCGGGTATGGCGAACCGACCAGCGCCCTGCCCGTGCTAGTGGCTACGGGCCGGGAAATGCGCCGCAGAATAGCCGCCGGCACGTACAAGCCTTTCAGGCTGCGCCTTAACACCGTCGGACTGGGCAGCCTGTCAAACGGACGGGACATAACGCCGGAACTGGGCGAGTTTTTGGACAGCGTACACATCAGTCTTAATACGGCGGACCCGAAACAGTGGCTTTCCCTGGTCAACCCGCGCAGGGAATTCGCGGACAAGGGGTTCGAGGCCGTGCGGGACTTCATCAGATGCGCCGCCCGCCGCATACCTGAAACCGTCGTGACTGCGGTGGAGGCCCCCGGAGTGGATACGGAAGCGGTGGGCCGGATGGCCAAAGAACTGGGCGCGGTCTTCCGCCCCAGACCATACCTTGACGCCTACGAACGATCATGAACATCGAAAGGAAATGGATTTACCTCTCCGTGGCCGCCATATTCATGGCGCTGATTGCGTTTCCGTCGGCGCTGCTTGTAGATTCCTTTAAAAACTATTTCGGTTTCCTGACCACATGGAGCGGCGGCTCGTCAATACGCCCCGCGAAAGTGGAAACGCTGCCCCCTCCCCCGCCACGGCAGGTGCGGGCGCGGCTGACCCCGGCGGAGATAAAATTCACGGAGTTCACCTATTCCGACTCCAAAGCCTCCGCCGTAATGATATCGGCGGACTTCAACCGTTGGACGCCGGAAGCGTTCGAAATGCACAAGGGCGAAAAGGGGAAATGGAAAGGCACCGTTCCCCTGCCCAAAGGCACCTACCACTATCTTTATGTGGTCGACGGCAAGGAAATGCTGGACCCGAAGAACAAACAGACTGTCACTCTTTCCGGCAAGAAAGTTTCCGTCATAAACGTAAAATGAAAAAGATAGCGCTGTCCGTCTCCCTTGTTTTGGCCGTCTGCGCGAGCCTGGTGGAGGCGCAGCAGCAGCCCGGCATCGCCCTTCTCTGGATTCCGGCCGAAGACTCCCACTGGCCCTCCGCCATCCGCTCCGCCGCCGACACGGGCGGCATGAAACTTACTGTTCCGGTCTCCCTCTCCCGCGCGACGAAAGGCGAAAAGGACGCCCTGCTTTCCCTTGTCTCTTCAGGCAGGGCTGAAATACCGCTCAGGATTTACGGCGACCCGCTGCTTCCCCTGCTTTTTTCCCCGTCCTCCAGACTGGTGCAGTGGAAAGGCAAGGCCAGGGCGGCGCTCTGGGGCGACAAGCCGGAAGAATCGGCCGGGCGGCTGTTTTCCTCCATAAACAAATACAAGGCGGAGCACAAAAAAATCCCGGCTGGTTTCGTTCCTGCGGCCGGCGGCGTCACGCCTGAGCTGGTAACGCTGGCCAAAGCGGCCGACATTGGCTGGATAGCCGCCGGCAAGAGCGGCGGGGACTGGACAGTCCTTGTTTCCAGCGACGTCAGGATAGTCCCCTTCACACTGATAAAATCGACGGAAGAATTCAACACGCTGGCCGACGAAGCCGCGAAGACCCTCGTTTTCGGCGTGGTGGACGAGACCCTCATGGACGAGGAAAACCGGGCCGAACTGATGAGCGGAATAATAGCGTCCACGCGCACGCCGCAACTGCGCTGGCACACGGTTTCGGACGCGGTCACCACGGCGTCCACCGCGCCTGTCGACGTAGCGGCCCTGCCCGGGCCGTGGAGCGGGGATTACTCCCGCTGGGCCTCCACCATATCCCAGCAGGCGGCCATGCTCAGCCTGGGACGAGCTCTTGAGACATTCGGGGCATACCGCAACTCGGCCTCGCAGAATTCCGCGACGGTGAAATCGGTTGAGGAATCCTTCGCGGAGCTGGAGGAGTCGGCCCGCTTCGCGCTTTTCGCCAGCACGGACGCCCTTGTGGCCGCCGACGCGGAGAAGGAGTTCAAGACCACGGTCTCCCATATATATCAGGCCATAGACAAGCCCATACCGCCTTCGGCGCTGCGCTCTTTCGCTGACCAGAAATCGCTTTCCCAGTCCGACCTGGTCATCTCCTCCACCATGACGGTTTCCATAAACGCCGGGCCGACATTCATAGAGATAACCAACCCGCCGCACAAGGTTACCGCTCCCGACACCATGCCTTCCCCCCCTTCCGCCGCGCAGGCGGCGGCGCGCTACGGGTTTTCAGGGATGAGGGTTTCCTGGAAGGAAAACTGGCTGCAGCTGGCCGTGCTGAAGGAAAACGGGGACCAGAATTCCTTCCCCGAGGATTTCATGCTGGACTTCTATATAGACATGAACCACCGGGCCCGTTCCGGTTCCACGCAACTGCTTGACGGACGGAATCTGCGGACAGCACCGGAAGACGGATGGGAATTCGCTGTGGTGCTCACCCGAAGTTATTTCCGCGTCTTCAAGTTCACGCCGTCCGGCCCGCACAAGCTCTTTGAAGGCAAGGTGAAGGCGGAGCGCAACGGGGAGCTGATAGCGGAATTCCCCCGGGATACAATAAGGGGCAATCCCAAAAACTGGGGCTACATGGCGGCCAGTTTCGTCATACGGGACCAGTCACCCAAGCAGGGATATCCTCTTCCTTACGTCGGCTCCAACGGCGCGGCAGTGCTGGATTGCGCCGCGATGGACAAGATAGGCTCCACGGCCTATTTCATCCGCCTGCCGAAAACCATTTCCCTGCACTAGCCCACCGCTTGCAAAAAAAGGCGGCCCCCGGTTTTAGCCGGGGGCCGCTCTTTTTGGGGGGGCTTTCTCAGTGCGGGCTTTTTTCATCCCACTTGATCAATTTGAGGTCCAGCACGAAGATGGCGTAGAAGACCGGCACCAGCAGCAGCGTTATAAATGTCGCGAAGGTAAGGCCGCCTATCTGCGCGTAGCAGAGAGGCTCCCACAGGGGACCGCCGTGAAGGGCGAGCGGCACCAGGCCGAACACCGCCGCGCCGACCGTGATAAGCACGGGCCGCAGCCTGACAAGCCCCGCGTCAAGAACCGCGGCCTCGAAAGGCTCGCCCTTTTCCTGCATCAGCTCGATGAAATCGAACAGGACGATTATGTGGCTGATGATTACCCCTATAAGGCTGGCTACGCCCAGGAAGGCCATGAAGCCGAACGGCATGTTCATTATCTTGAGCATGACCAGCGCGCCGGTAACTCCGTATGGTATGGCGGCAAACACTATGAGCGGCTTCACGATGTTGTTGAACTGCACCACAAGCGCCAGGTATATGCACAGCACCGACACCAGCATGACCACGGCAAGTTCCTTGAAGCCCTTTATCTGCTCCTCGTACTCGCCGCCTATCTCCATCCTGTAGCCGGGGGGCAGTTCTTTCTCAAGCGCTGACAGGGCGGAACGCGCCTTGCCGAGCACCTCGGACGGCAGCACTCCCGGCGCGGGGAAACAGGAGACGGTGACCGTCCTGAACTGGTTGCGGCGCATTATGCGCTCCGGTCCCAGCTTGTAGCCGATGGTAGCGGCCTGTTCAAGCGGAACCTTCTGCCCGCTGCGGAGGGAAAAAACATACAGGCTGGACAGGTCGGACAGGCTGGCCCGCTCGTCCATTTTAAGACGCGCGACCACCGGTATCTGCTTGTCCCCCTGATACAGGGTGGTAAGCTTGTAGCCGTTTATGCCGCCCGCGGATGAAGCCGCGAAGTCAAGATTCGACATCCCGGAAAGATTGGCCTTGTCCGAATTAATGTCGTAATTTAACTGGAGGCTGCCGGTGCCCCAGTCGTCCCGTACCCTCTCCGCGTTGGGGATGCCGCGGAATATGGCCTTGGCCTTTTCCGCCAAATCCAGCAGCTCATCCGTCTCGTAGCCGGAAATGCGCACCGCCACTGGTATGCCCACGTTCTTGCCGGTCTCAAGCTGGCGCACATCCACCCGCGCGCCCGGTATTTTTTGCGACAGCCTGTTCTGCAGAAGGCCTACAAGGCGGTTGGTGTCGCGGTTGTCGTTGACCTGTATGACCACCTGCGCGTAGTTCGGCTGGTGCATCTCGGGCGCGACGGAGAACCAGAAGCGGGGCCCTCCTCCACCGACGAAAGTGGTCAGGCTCTTCAGCACGTCCCTCTTGGAACCGCCCAGTTCCACGCACGCCTCGCGGATGACGCTTTCGGCCGAGGCCGCGCCGGCGCTGGTGGAGAATATCGAAGCGTCCTCCGGCAGCCAGACATCAACATAGGAAAGATAGGACAGGTCCTTGGGAAAGAACTGGGTCTTGAGCGTTGGAAATATAGCCGCCCCGACGGCCAGGAAAAGAAGCGAGCCCAGCAATACCTTCCAGCGGTGTTCTATGGCATAGCGTCCCACGCGGTAATAAAGGCCGTAAAAGCCCCCTTCGCGCCGCAGCGGGACCGGCTTGCTTTCCTTTTTCAATATTATGGCCGAAAGCAGCGGGATGAAGGTCATGGAAACAAAATACGCCGCGAGCAGAGAGAAGGTGACCACCAGCGGCATGGTGAAGAGAAAGCGCTTGGTGTCCCCCGTCAGAAGCAGGAACGGCAGGTACGCGACGATGTTTGTAAGCGTTGCGAAGAATATCGCCTTGGACAGCTTGGTGGGGCCGCGCCAGCTTGCCTCATGGAGGTCAAAGCCGGCCTCCATCTCCCGCTTGATGGCGTCGCTGGCCACCACGGGCACGTCCACCAGGAGGCCGAGTGCAAGAATCAGTGAAGCGATGGACACCTGCTGCAGGTCCAGCCCGAAGGCGTACATCACCCCGAAAGTGATGGCCAGGGAAATGGGTATCGAAGTGGCCATGAGTATGGAGATGCGCCATTCCCAGAACCCGATAAGGGAGACCAGCACTATCAGGATGACAGCTTCGGCAAGGCTCCGCATGAAAAGGTCTATCTTTTCCTCCACCTGCGTGGGCTGGTCAGAGGTCTTCTGAAGGACGAGGTCTTCCGGCACCAGGCTGCGGACGCTCTTGAGCTCCTTATCCACCGCCGCGCCGAAATCCTCTATATGTTCGCCGGAGCGCATCTGCACGGCCAGCGTTATCGCCCGCAGACGCATCCACTTCCCGTCAGCGCCGCGCACTGTCATGTAATTCACGTAACCTGGCGGGTTTTCATAATCACGGCGCACGTCGAACAGGTCCCGCATGTACACGGGGGAACCGGTGGCCGAGGCAGCCACCGCCACGGAGCCGATATCCTTTTCATCCCGGAACATACCGGAGGGAGAGACGCCTATCTCGCGCCCTTGCGCCTCCATGACCCCGCCCGGCGTGGTTATATTGCGCGCACCCAGCACCTGCGAAAGCTGGGGCAGGCTTATCCCGTAGGCGGCCAGCCTGTCCTGCGAATATTCCAGATAAATCTTTTCAGGCACCACGCCGGCACGCGTCACGCGCGCCACCTGCGGCAGGACTTTAAGACGCTTGGCTATCAGGTCGGTGTAATCATCAAGCTGGCGGTAGCTGTACTTGTCCCCGGCAACAGCCGAAATGGCTTTTTCCGCGCCGGCAGGCTCCTCCACCACGGCAAGAGGCCACACATCAGGGTGCAGGTCCGAGACGCGTATGCGGGTCTCAAGTTCCTCGTTAAGTGTCTTCAGGACTTCGGAGGGAGTTCCGTTGAAAACGCCGTCCACGCCCACGAAACCCGTTCCGCCAAGCGGGACAAGGTCCCGCCCAAGTCCCTTCACGGTCATGCGGGAAATCATCATGTCCCGCAGATTGGCCGCCACCCGCATATTGGCGTCCCTCGGCAGGCAGGCGACAACGCTCATACGCCGCCCCTTACGGGAGGCGCGCACCGGCTCTATGGCACGGCGTATTTCATTGGCGCGGAGGGAAACGTCCACCGGGTCGGCCGCGGGGCTGGCCACGGTAAGCATGAGGGCCGCCGTATCGCCGAAATCCTTTATGTACTGGATGGGCCCGGCGCCGGGAGGCAGGTCTGTGATGGAATCCAGCTTTATCTTTATGTCGTCAAACTGCTTGGCGGTGTCTTCCACCGACTCGTGAAGGTGGAAGTAAACGATTGAAACGCTCTTGCGGCTTATGGAGGTCAGGCGCTCTATGCTGGTGTTCTCGGCTGTTTTTTCCTCAACCTTGCGGGTGACAAGCTGCTCCACCTTCTCCGCGCTTACGCCGGGCCACGGAATTATGGCGACGGCCTCGCGCACGGGAATTTCGGGGTCCTTGCGCATGGGCATGCCGTTGTAGCCCACCACGCCCCATATGGCGCAAAGACACAGCGCCAGCCAAGCCAGGTGCTTGTTGTTTACGAAAAACCGCGGGATGTTCCGCCTGCCCTCGTTATCAGCCATACGCTATTGCGCCGTCACCTGAACGGACTGCCCGTCCGACGCTATGGTGGCGCCTTTCAGGATGACCAGTTCGCCCTCCTTAAGTCCGGAGCGCACTTCGACATTGTTGCCGGAGAAACCGCCGGTTTCCACGCGGCGCATCCGCGCCACTGGGCCGTCGGCCCCTTTCTCTATCACATAGACCGCGTACCCTTCCTGCCCGCCGGAAAGCTTGGTTATAGCCGCTATGGGAATATAAAGGCTGCGCGCGGCCCTGCGGTCCGCATCGAGCGAGATGGTGGCTACCATGCCGGGCTTCAACTCGCCGGAACGGTTTTCGATGCGGACCTCCACGTCGAAAACCCGGCCCTGCATGTCGGCCGAGGGGTTTATGCGGGCCAGACGGGCCTTGAAGGCCCTGTTCGGCAGCGTATCCACTACCACGGTGACGGTCTGCCCCATGCGGAGAGTCTTTACCACTGAATCGGGAACGCCGAACACGGCCTTGACCGAAGGAAGGTCCGCCAGCACGAACGCCGGAGTGCCGGGACCGGCGAGGTCTCCGGGCTCGATGAACCTCCGCAGCACAACGCCGTCTATCGGGGATTTGAGCTGCGAATCGCCGAAGGCCAGTTCAGCCTCGGACACGAGCGCGTTCGCGGCGGAAAGTTTCGCAGACGCGGCCTCGAACTTGGCGGTAACACCGTCCATCTCCGGCTTTGTCAGGCTGTTCTTCTCATAAAGCCTTGTCGCGCGCTCGAAGTCTTTTTTGGTGTTGTCGTAGTAAGCCTGGGCCTCGCCGTGCTGGCCCCGGGCCTGGGCGAGCTTGTCAGTATAGTCCTGGCTGCGCAGCCGCACCAGCACTGTGCCGGTGCGCACAAAATCGCCCTCCTGTATCTTGCGCGGCGAGGTTCCGCTTCCCACCATGAGGACGGAATCGACATAGCCTCCGATGCGGAAGGCAAGGTCCACCTGCGTAGCCGGTTTTATATTGGCCGTATAAGCGAGGGAGGAAGCGGACTCCCCCGAAGAAACCACCGTCGCGGTGACCGGCAGAGGGGCCTTTTTATCCCCGCCCTTGCCGGAACAGCCGGCGGCTAAAATCGCGGACATCAAAAGAAAACCCAGTTTTTTCATAATCACTCCTCTCCCGAGGCCTGCCGGTACTGCGTTCTGACCAGATAAAAATCCGTGACTGATTTCCTGAAATTGAGCTCCGCCTCGGCCGCGGCAGCTCGCGCCGCGTAAAAGTCCTTGCCGAGAATGGCCTTCTCCTCGAACTTGTCGCGGGCCACGCGCAGGGCCTCGTCAGCGGCGGTCTTCTCCATCTTCGCCACCTGCACGAAAGCCGCGGACTCGGACAGCGCGGCCCGTTTGGCGCGCAGGTCTATGGCGGCTTTCTCGCGCTGCTCGTCCAGCAGCTTCTCCGCCTGCTGGGAAGTGCGGCGCTTTTCCTCCAGCTCGTGCCCGCGCTTGCCCCAGTCGAAGATGTCCCAGCTGAGCATAAGCCCCACGCCGGAAATGTCGTTGGGTATATAGGTGGTGTTGAGGAACCTTACATAGCTGGCGGTAAGGCTCAGGTCCGGAATGTATTCGGCCTTTTTCATCCTGGCGTCATACGCCGCCTGGCTGGCCCGGAAAACGGCGCGCTTCACGTCCGGGCGCTGAGCGACCGCGGAAACCGAAGCCTCGGAGGGAACGTCAGTTTCCACCGGCTCCGGGGGCATTGCTACGGAAAAAGGGGTGTCCATATCCCGGCCCATGGCGTTGTTAAGCTGACGCTTCAGGTCGGCCAGGGCGTTTTCCGCCTTGAGGCGGTCATAGCGGGAGCGGAGCAGCTTTGCCTTTACCTTGTAATAGTCGGAATCCAGAACCGCCTTTTCGGCGCGGTAATTCTCCATGTCCGCCATGGCATCCTCATAGACAAGCTCCAGCATTTTGGCCGCCTCTATGCCGCTCTGCGCCTGCAGTATGCCGTAGAAAAGTTTTTCCACGCCGGTCCTTACCTCGTTCCGGGCGGCGCGCAGGTCCTGAAGAGAAATCTCGGTCTGAAGTTTTCTGGCCTGAACAGCCATGTTTATCTTGTAATGCTGTGACAGGGGAAAGGCCATCTGCGCCGCCATGACGCCGTATACATCATTGGCGGCAGTGATGTTCATGTCCGTGACCGGGAAAGGCCCGAGGGGAGGAACCACTCCAAGGGAACCTTTCGGCACAGTGAATGTTATGGGGTCGAACGCGCGCGACGCAAGGCCGTAGACCTTCACGCCGGGAAAGTGCAGTGATTTTGTCGCGGCGGCCATTTCCTGCGCCTTGAGTGTTTCCAACTCCGACGCCTTGAGCAGCCTGTTGGCGGAATACGCCCCAAGAACGGCCTGCTCGACAGTAAGCGCCTCCTCTTCGGCCGCGCCCGCCGCGCCGCATAGAAGCAACAGGCAGAGGGAAAGAGCCAGGGGTTTCATACCAGCCCCTTCTGCCGTGCGGTGGCGCGGCCCTTGTCGGTAAGCATGGCGCGCAGGAAAAGATGCAGTATGGCGGCATTGACGGACGCGGCGCTGTAGTTGTTCCTTATAAGGAAATCCGGGGAAAGAGCCGCGCGGATAAGCTCTTCATATAAATTGAGGCCCATCTCCACGTTCATGTCGGCCCGGAAGAGCCCCTCATTGATGCCCGCGTCTATTATGATGGCAAGTTCCTTCAGGTTATGCGACTTGGCCGCGTTTATGCGTTCCCAGGCTGTAGGAGCGTAACGGCGGATGTCCTCCAACAACGGACGGGAAAGACAGGAATAGCCCCTCTTTTCAAGGTCCATGAGAGCGCTGATGCGTTCCAGCACGCCGAGCCTGGCGTTCTTGATGATGCCGTCGAACTCGGCTTCTATGCCGGCTATTGTCTGGTCAAGGGCGAACTCGAACAGCTCCTCCTTGGAACGGAAGTAAGTGTAGAGTGTTTTCTTGCTGATATGAAGGCCGGCGCAGATGTCGTCCATCGTTATGGTATTGAAGCCCCTGGCGATGAACAGGTCCCGCGCCCGGTCCACTATCTGCTGGCCGAGCCCGCTCTCATCCGACGGCAAAACCGTTTTCCTTCCGCTGGTCCTCATATGCTTTTCCTCTGAAACTTTGGAAACTCTAAAAGTTTTTTTAGTTTCCTTACTAACAGTCTACACCCGCCCGCGGTATTTGTCAAGACACAAAAAAGGCCCCCTTGCGGGGGCCTTTGGTATCGCTGAAAAGTCCGGTTATTTCTTTTCCCGGTGGAACACTTCGCGCAGGTATTCGGCCACGAGGTCCTTGGCGCCGAAGCCTACGGCTATGGCGAACGCCAGGCCCACGGAACCCAGCAGGATATTGATGCTGGACTCGATAAGCGTCATGCGGATGCCGAGCTGTTCGAGCGCCATGAGGGCGGCGAAAAGGATTATGACCGTATGGGTGAGATTCGCCAGATGGGTTCCGCCCTGTATGTTGTTGGAAGTGGCGCAGTTGCTTACGACCTCGTGCATGAGCCGGGCGAAAAGAACGCCGCCGAACATCACCAGTATCGCCACGCCGACCTTGGGCATGAACAGCAGGAAACGGCCGAGCACGTCGCTCAGCGCCTGAAGCTTGAGTATGCTGGCCGCCATCATGACGAAAACCAGGATTATGGACCAGTAAATGACGAAGTTAACCACATGGGAAGGGGATTTGCCGAAACCTACGCGGGTGAATATCTCGTTAAGGCCGATGAGGGATGTGTGCTTGTCCAGGTTTATCTTGGCCAGCAGACGGGAGACCAGCGTGGTCACAAGGCGCGCCAGGACGAGACCGAGCAGCAGGACCAGCAGAGAGACCAGTATGCCAGGCACCCAGGAAGTGAACTTGGTCCACATATCAAGCAACTG